>NZ_JBXAOA010000003.1:0-254664 GCF_058802325.1 Pseudomonas sp. GW822-FHT02E03
CCCCCCCCCCCCCCCCCCCCCCCCCCCCCCCCCCCCCCCCAACCCTGGCTCCTACGAAAAGCGGTTCATTCGCTTAACTGACTGGCATTGGGGCTTACCCAAGAAATCAGGGCTCTTGAGCAATCACCGATATCTTGCCGTTGAGCTCGAATCGCCAGACCTTGACCTGATAGGCCATGTCTTCGCGCACCGGGTAATCACGGCTGTGATGCTCGTCGCGGCGCGATTCGTCGTTCATGGTGTGACCTGGCCTTGTTCACCGGCCAATGCACGTTGATGAAAAAACGACACCCGCTTCAAGGCATGTTCGGCGGCCAGTAACTGCACCCGGCTGCGCGATCCGAAAAACCGGTGCTGGTGAGTGAACACGCGCTTCCCTCGCTCGGTCTGGTACGCCCAGGCGAAACAGACGGTGCCGGCCGGAATCCCGTCGATATCCTCCGGGCCCAGAATGCCGGTGGTGGCTACCGCGACATTGGCGGGGCTGTCGCGCAATGCGCCCAAGGCCATTTCGCACGCCACTTCGCAACTGGTCAGGTTGAAGGTTTTGATCGTATCGGGGCTGACGTTAAGCAATCGCTGCTTGGCTTCGGAGGAATAAACCACATAGCCGCTCTCGATCAGGTCCCCGCTGTTCGGCACCTCGGCCAGCAATGTCACGATTTTTCCAGCGGTACAGGATTCGGCCGTCGTCAGTCGCAAGTCGTGTTGCCGCAAATAGTCGACGACGGATTGGCTGACGTTCATGACCAGGCACCCAGGCAAGAGGAACTGCTCGGTTGACCTTCGCCGTTTGTAAACATTCCCTCCAGCCGACCGCTCTTGAGGCACCCGATAAAAAGTGAACCCCCGGCGATGGATGCACCTCAATACTTTTAGGGGCCCCTATGCCGGGCCGCTTGTATCTGGAGGTCGTCATGTCCGCACATTTCGTCAGGCTGTTCACTCAGCCCAATTTCGTCTGGACAGATATTCGTAAGGATGAGGAAGCGCATCCGCGCCATTACCTCGCTCATTTGCTGGTGCTCGCCTTGATCCCCGCCGCGTGCCTGTTTATCGGGACCACCTACGTCGGCTGGAGCCTGGCCGAGAACGAAACGGTCAAGCTCAGTACCACCAGCGCCCTGCAACTCTGCGGGCTGCTGTACCTGAGCATCATTGTTGGCGTGGTGCTGATGGGGCTGTTCATCCGCTGGATGTCGCGCACCTTCGACTCACGCCCCACCGTCAATCAGTGCATCGGTTTCGCCGCCTACACCGTCACTCCGTTCTTCCTCGCGGGCATCGCCGGGCTCTACCCGAGCCGCTGGCTAGCGATCACCGTGCTGGGGGCCGCCTCCCTCTATTCAACGTTTCTGCTGTTCGTCGGTTTGCCGATCTTCATGCACGAGCGCAAGGAGCAAGGCTTGCTGAATGCGGCGAGCGTATGGGGCGTCGGGCTATTGGTGCTGGTGACTATTTTGGTGGAGATGATTCTGCTCTGGTTCAACTACCTGGGGCCTGAGTACTTACGCGTGACTGGCGTTTGATTTTCCTGAGTCCGCCATCCGCCGGCGATCGGCGGTACACCTCCGAGAACCGGGCATGAGCTTCATTGTATGGGTGGCGGTGTTGGGTGCGGTGCTGCTGACCCTGGCACTGACCTCGTCCTATCTGCGCTGGATGCCGGTGACCACGTCGGCGGTGTGCCTGGCGCTGGGCGTGGCGATCGGTCCGGGTGGCCTGGGCTTGTTGAAGCTGGACATCAAGGACGCGGCGATCTGGATGGAGCACCTGACGGAAGTCGCGGTGCTCTTTTCGCTGTTTGTCTGCGGACTCAAATTGCGCCTGCCGCTGAAGGATCTTCGATGGCGGGTGGCGTTCGGCCTGGCGGGACCGGTGATGATCTTGACCATCATTGGCGTCTGCCTGTTACTGCATTACGGTTTTGCCCTGGCGTGGGGGCCGTCGTTGCTGATCGGGGCGATTCTGGCCCCCACCGATCCGGTACTGGCCTCGCTGGTGCAGGTCAACGACGCCAGGGATTACGACTCGGTGCGTTTCGGGCTCTCCGGTGAGGCGGGCCTCAACGACGGCATCGCCTTCCCTTTCGTGATCCTCGGTTTGCTGTTTGTGCAACAGAGCGGTGATAGCCAGGCCTGGCTCGGTGAGTGGGCATTGAAAAGTGTGCTGTGGGCCGTGCCGGTCGGTTTGTTGACCGGTTACTGGATGGGCCACGGCATCGGTCGCTTGACCTTGTCGATGCGCATCCGCAATGCCGACAGCACCATTTCTCCCAACGATTACCTGACCCTGGCCCTGATCGCCCTCGCTTATGTCGCGGCCGAGGAGATCCATGGCTATGGCTTTCTGTCGGTATTCGCCGCCGGCCTGGGGTTGCGACAAGCCGAAGTCAAATCCACCGGCGACGCACGGATCCCCGCCGAGCATCTGGTGCAACCGGTGGTCGGCCACCAGAACGTCGAGCCTGAGGCCGCCGTCCACGGTGATGTGGCGAACTTGCCGGAAACCCAAGTCGCGGCGGGGATCATGATGGGCGACATGCTGGCATTCGGCAGTTTGGTGGAACGGGCCATGGAAGTGTTTCTGGTCACCCTGCTGGGCGTGGTGCTGGTGGGCCATTGGGATTGGCGAGCGTTGGTGGTTGCACTGGTGTTGTTCTGTGCCATTCGCCCCTTGTGTGTAGGGATCATGCCGTGGGGGCGCCTGCTGGACGGCCGCCAGCGCCTGTTGATCGGCTGGTTCGGGATTCGCGGCATCGGGAGCTTTTATTACCTGTTCTACGCCTTGAACCATGACCTCGGTCCGGCAGCGGCGACGCTGTGCACCGACCTGACGTTGTCGGTGGTGGCGCTCAGCATTCTGGCGCATGGCATCAGTACTCAACCGATGCTGGCCCGTTATGAGCAGCGCGATCAGCAGGACGTCTGACGAACGTCGGTCAACCTGCACTGAGCAGCAAACTGAATTCATGCAGGCTGCACGATAATGGCTTGTTAAAAACCATCACAACCGATTGTTTTTATTTGGGTTTTCTTAACCTTAAAAACAGGCACGGGAAATGCTCCAGCAGTGTGAGCGACAACGGCAGGAAGACCGTTTGCGCCTGACCCGTGACTAAACAAGAGGTTCGATCATGAACGCCATTGACCTGTTGAAAACCGACCATGAACGCGTAAAAGGGATCCTGGCCCAGTTGAGCGAGTCCACTGAACGTGGGGTGAAAAAACGCACCGAGTTGCTGGCCAAGCTGGAAATGGAAATCAAGATCCATACCCGCCTGGAAGAAGAAGTCTTGTACCCGGCGTATAAAAAGGCCGGGGGCAAGGAACAGGATGTGATGTATTACGAAGCCAAGGAAGAACATCGCACCGTCGATTCGCTGGTGCTTCCCGACCTGAAAACCACCGATCCCGCTAGCATCGAATTCGCCGGTCGAGTGAAAGTGGTCAAGGAACTGCTGGAACATCACATCGAAGAAGAGGAAAAGGAAATGTTTCCTCAGGCCAAAAAGCTGCTGGGCAAAGCGACGCTCGACGAATTGGGTGTAGAGATGGAAAGCCTGAAAGCCCGCTACAAAAAAGAACTGGGCGCGTCCAACCTCGCGGCTTGAATAGCAAAGGCGCGGCGAATGACTTACGAGACTCTTGAGTCTGTGAGAAACCTGTGGCGAGGGAGGCATGCTCGCGCTTGAGTGCGAAGCGCTCACAAAAATCGGCAATGATTGTCAGATTTTTGGGGGCCGCTACGCAGCCCAACGCGAGCAAGCTCGCTCGCCACAAAGGTTTACATGAGGGCAACGGTCACTTCATCACCAAGGCAATGATTTCCACCAGATTGAGTTGGGTAAAGGGTTTGGACAGGCGTGGGAGTCTGGCCGCCAAGCCTTCCAGACGCTCGGCGTAACCGGTGGCGAGGATGATCGGCAGCTGTGGCCTGATGTTGCGGATAATCTGCGCCAATTGCTCGCCGTTCATTTTGGGCATCGCCATGTCCGTAATGACCAGGTCAATCGCGGGTTCACTGTCGAATAGCTCCAGCGCCTGTGCGCCGGACGAGGCACTGATCACCCGATGGCCCAGGTCCTCGAGCAGCAGGCTGGTACTGGTCAACACCAGGCTGTCGTCGTCCACGACCAACACACACAGACGAGGCACCCGCGACATGGCTGTTTCCTCGATAGCGGGTTCGGTGGTCGAGTAGGCCAGTGCCACGGGTATCCAGAGTTCAGCCGTGGTGCCGACGTCCTTCCGGCTTTTCAGACTGAAGCGTCCTCCCAATTGCTCCATATACCCATGAACCATCGACAACCCCAGGCCAGTGCCTTTGCCGATGCCTTTGGTGGTAAAGAAGGGGTCCATGGCCGACGCCAGGGTAGCGTCATCCATGCCCTCCCCCGTATCCGTGACACTCAGGCAGACATAACGGCCTGCCGTCAGGGATAACTTCTGATCGTGGACCTCATGTGTCTGGGCGCTGATGATGAGTTTCCCGCCGTCGGGCATGGCATCACGGGCGTTGGTCGCCAGATTCAGCACCGCCAGCTCCAGCTGATTGACGTCGGCCATCACCGGCTCAAGTTCGGGCGCAAAGCGGGTTTCTATGCTCACCGCAGGCCCCAAAGAGCTGCGCAACAGCCCGGTAATCCCCTCTATCAGAGTTGGTATCTCAACGGATTCGGTCTTGAGTTCCTGACGCCTGGCAAACGCCAGCATGCGCTGGGTCAAGGAAACACCACGCAAGGCGCCTTGAGTGGCGTTGTCGAGCAAACGGGTAATTCTCGGGTCGTCTGCCGCACGTTTACGAACGATTTCCAGATTGCCGAGAATAACGGTCAGCAGGTTATTGAAGTCGTGGGCAATCCCCCCGCTGAGTTGACCGATGGCCTGCATCTTTTGCGCCTGAAACAACGCTTCGCGGGTTTTCTCAAGGGCTTGCTGGGCTTGGGTCACCTCGGTGATGTCCCGAGTGATCTTGGCAAATCCCAGCAACGTGCCGGTTTCGCCCCAAATCGGGTCGACCACGACATGCGCGAAAAAACGCGTGCCATCCTTGCGCACGCGCCAGGCCTTGTTTTCGAATCGCCCCTCGCGTGTAGCGATCTCCAGCGCACGCTGGGGTTCACCGGCTTCGCGGTCTTCAGGGGTGTAAAACATCGAGAAATGCTGGCCGATAACTTCTTCGGGCCGGTAGCCCTTGATTCGCTGAGCCCCCAGATTCCAGTTGGTCACGCGTCCATCCGGGGCGAGCATGTAGATGGCGTAGTCGGTGACGCTTTGCACCAGCAGCCGGAACTGCTGCTCGCTTTGCTTGAGGGTTTCTTCGGCCATTTTGCGGTCGGTCAAATCCCGAGTGATCTTGGCAAAACCCAGCAATTTGCCCGACGGATCGCGAATGGGATCGATGATGACGTGGGACCAGAAATGCGTGCCGTCCTTGCGAACCCGCCAGCCTTCGCCCTCGAAACGCCCTTCGTGAATGGCGGTATCAAGGGCGCGCTGAGGCAAACCGGCCTTGCGGTCCTCTTCGGTATAAAAACGCGAGAAATGCTGACCAAGAATCTCCGCCTCCTCATACCCTTTGAAACGCTTGGCGCCAGCGTTCCAACTGGTGATGATGCCTTCGGGGTCAATCATGTAGATCGCGTAGTCCACCACGGCATCGATCAGCAGACGAAAGCGCATCTCCTCGATGGCATTGATCTTGGTCCGGTCATCGCTCATGGAGCCCTGTCCTTATTGTTGTTCTTCTGGAGTATGCGACAAACCGCTCGTTTGGAAATTCCAAAAAACCAATACGTTGGTCTGCCGCAGTGGCGCGAGGGATTATCGGTACACGTATTTGACGATATAGGCGTACAGATCGTTGTAGACAAAGTCAGGGACATGTTCAGCGTAGGTTTGGGTTTTGAGCAGTGCCAGGTGACACTCTTTGATCATTTCGTCGCGATCACTCATGGTGTAGATGTGATTGTCGATGATCATCCCATAAGCGCACGTATAAGGTGCCGTTGCTCCTGTGATGGTCAATGCTCCGTCGGCGGCTTTGGTGTAAGTGCTTTGAGCGCGCAAGGTCCGTTCCTTCAATGCACCGAAGCCGCGCTCGTACAAGATGATCTGCGAGCCGCTGACCGCTTTGGCGGCCGTTTCGAAGGCCAGGATGATCGCCTGTGCGTTACTCACGCTGGCATCCAGCATCGACACAGTGACGAACCTTTCCATTTCCTGCTTTTCCAGGCTCCTGAGCGCTCTTTTGATGCTTGATGCATGAGCGAACTCTTGATTACAAGCGACGATATGGGTCTCGACCTGATAGCCGGCCGCCGTCGCCGTCGGTGGAAAAGCGGCGAAATCGATACTGTCGAATGCGCATTCCATGATGATGTTGTATTTGCGCTTGAACGCCTCCACGAAGATCTTCGTGCTGACCTCCCGGACAAAAGCTTCCGTATGCTCGTAAGCATGCAAGACGCCGAGCGTGATCATCTCTGCGTATTGAGGGTGTTTTTCGCGGTATTTGGGCAGGTACAGACGAACATAATTGTCATAGCGTTTGGAGCGAAGCAGGTTTTTTTCCAACAGATACGTTTTACCTGACCCTTGCAGCCCGGCAACGACCAGCATTTTCGGAGTTGCCTCGGCAGTGATGCCGTTGAACAGCGTCGCGGTGATTTCAGTGAATACTGCAGTGACCTGCTCTGGGGTGTAAGTGTACTTCGGGGCTACTGACATACCTTGATTTCCTTATCAAAGATTCGCTTGAAAGTGATTGCCTGCCCTTTGAATAAAGCGCTGTTTCGTTGTTTGTTCAAACGGGCGTGTCTTTCAAGATATGTCTCTGTTTTATAAAGTAAAAAATCCTACGAAGGTGAAGGAAAGTGCGCTGGCTCAACTGACCACCAGCGCGGCAGCAATTGCTTGACCTTGCTCTCGCCAAATCGGTCATCGATCAGCATCACTACCCCCTGGTCCTGCTGAGTGCGGATCACCCGCCCCGCTGCTTGCACGACTTTCTGCACGCCAGGAAACAGGTAGGTGTAGTCATACCCGGCACCGAAAATCGCCGCCATGCGCTGTTTCATCTGTTCGTTGACCGGATTGAGTTGCGCCAGCCCCAGGGTGGCAATGAATGCACCAATCAACCGCGCGCCGGGTAAATCGATGCCTTCGCCGAATGCGCCACCCAGCACCGCAAACCCTACGCCCTGACTATGGACGGTGAATTGATCGAGAAATGCCTGACGCGGCCCTTCCCCCATGCCCCGGGACTGCGACCACAGCGTGATGTGCGGATGCCGCTCGGCCAGCAACTGTGCCACTTGCTGCAAATAATCGAAGCTGCTGAAGAACGCCAGGTAGTTACCGGGGCGTTGGGTGAACTGTTTGGCAATCAGCTCGACGATGGGCTCAAGGGACGCCTGACGGTGGACATAGCGAGTCGAAATCTGGCTGACGATGTGCACTTGCAGCTGATCGGCGTGAAATGGCGACTCCACATCGATCCACACCGTGTTCGCCGGTGTTCCCAGCAAATCCGCGTAGTAATGCCCAGGGCTCAGGGTGGCGGAAAAAAGCACGGTGCTACGCGCAGCGGTCAAGCGCGGGCGGATGAAACCAGCGGGCACAACATTGCGCAGGCATAGCTGCGACAGGTTGCGCTTGCGCTCGAGGTCGCGTTTGCTGATGTCGAACAGGAAATGCTCATCGAACAGTTCAGCCACGCGGCCGAACTGCAGCATGTCGAAGTAAAAATTCTGCAAGCCGCTGTCCAGGCCCTGAGGGTAATCGTTCAGGTAATCGCCGATGCTCGCGCAGCACAAGGACAGCGCCTGAAGCAGTTTTTCCGGGGCTTTGTCGTAGGCCTGATAGGGGCTGAGTTGCTGATCATGCAGGGCATTCCATTCGCGATTGACCCGCTGCAAGGATCTCTTCAGTGGCTCAGGTGCGGTTTTTCGCACGCTGTTCAACGTCGCCTGGTCGAGGCTGGCGCTGTACATCTGCCGGCCACGCTCCACCAGATTGTGGGCTTCGTCCACCAGCACCGCGACTTTCCAGTTATTGGCCTGGGCCAGCCCGAACAGCAGCGCACTGAAGTCGAAATAGTAGTTGTAGTCGGCGACTACCACGTCCGCCCAGCGGGCCATTTCCTGGCTGAGGTAGTAGGGGCAAACGTCATGCTGCAGGGCAACCTCGCGCAATGCGCTCTGGTTCAGCAGGTTCAATTGGCTGGCGGCCTGACGCGCGGCCGGCAGACGATCATAAAAGCCCTGGGCCAACGGGCACGACTCGCCATGGCAGGCCTTGTCCGGGTGCTCGCAAGCCTTATCCCGGGCGATCATTTCGAGAACTCGCAAGGGTGGAGCATCGGCGCTGTCGAGGATGACCTGAGCGGCGTCCAGCGCCAATTTGCGCCCCGGGGTTTTCGCCGTGAGAAAGAACACCTTGTCCAATTGCTGCGGCGCCAAGGCCTTGAGCATCGGGAACAGCGTGCCAACGGTCTTGCCGATACCGGTCGGAGCCTGGGCCATCAGGCAGCGACCGGTGCTGACCGCCTTGAACACCGATTCGGCCAGATGCCGTTGCCCGGGACGAAAATCGGTATGGGGAAATGCCAACTGTTGCGCGGCCAGATTGCGCCCTTCGCGATGGGCCATTTCCTGCTCGGCCCAGTGCAGGAACAACCCGCAATGGTGTTCGAAGAACAGCTGTAGTTCGGCGGCGCTGAAGGCCTCGACCAAACAGGTTTCCTTTTCGCTGACGATGTCGAAGTACACCAGCGCCAGATTGATGCGTTCCAGCTGCAGTTTCTGGCACATCAACCCTCCGTAGATCTTCGCCTGCGCCCAGTGCAGTTGCCGGTGGTTGGCCGGTTGTTTGCTCAGGTCGCCACGGTAGGTCTTGATTTCTTCGAGGCAGTTTTGCGCTGGATCGTAGCCGTCTGCCCGGCCCTTCACCGTCAAGGTTCGATACTGGCCCTCCAGCGCGACTTCATTCTGGTAACCCTCGCTGCGCCGTGAGGCTACGGTGCGATGCCCGACGATACCTTCCAGCGCGGTTGGCGACGGGGTAAAGCGCAGGTCGAGGTCGCCGACCTTGGCGGTGAATTCACACAGTGCCCGCACCGCAATGCTGTAGCTCACGCGCCCTGTTCCGCCCATTGCACGTAGCAGACGGCGATCGGCATCTGGTGCTCGTGACAGAATTCCAGCCAGCGCAATTGGTTGTCTTGCAACCGATCGCCGGGGCCTTTGACTTCGATCATGCGGTAGGTTTTGTGTTGCGGCCAAAACTGAATCAAGTCCGGCATGCCGGCGCGGTTGGCCTTGATGTCGAGCAAAAGACGATTGAACCAGTGCTTGAGGTGTTCGGCGGGCAGACAGGCAAGTGCCTGCTCCAGCAGTTCCTCGCTCAGCGCACCCCAGAATACGAACGGCGACTGCACGCCCCACTTGGCGCTGTAACGCTCGCGGACAGTTTGCACATAACGCCCGTCATCGAGTTCAGCGAGGCAGGCCTGAAACAGATCCGCGCGCCGCGCATGAAAGTCTTCGTTGAGCAGGTCCACCGGACCGCGCTGGAACGGGTGAAAAAACGCCCCCGGCAACGGCGCGAAGATCGCCGGCCAGCACAGCAACCCGAACAGTGAATTGATCAGGCTGTTCTCGACGTAATGCACCGGCGCTGAATCGTCCGCCAGATGCGCCTGAACGTAAGACTCCACCGACAACGTCGGATCGTGCCGGGGCAGTTGCAGGTCCAGACGCTGCATGGCCCGAGGGGCTGGTCGCTTGATCGGTGGCCCACCCAGTTTGCGCCGCAGCCTGGGCAGCACACGCGATAGATGCTGATGCTCGGCGGCGCTTTCAGGGGCTTGCTCGGCGTGGGTGGCCAGGTTCATGGCCAGTTGATATTCAGCACAGCGCTCCAGCACGCGAATCAACCGCAGACGCGCGCCGGGGTAGGCGCATTCGCGGTAGAGGTTCAGGGCAGTGGAAAAATCCGCGACGCGCTCGCAGTGCTGACCGATCTGGAACAGCAGTTTGCCCCGACGTCTTTGCAGCCAGGGATTGCCGAGTTCCAGCCCGTTGATCTGCTCGACAATCGCCGCCACGTCTTCACCGGCCTCGAAACGCTGCTGACAGCTGTGCAGGAACAGGCAGGCGTCGACGTCCTCGCGACTGCGCAAGCCACGGGATTCGGTGCAGAACTCGACTTTTTCGTAGGTAAAGATGCCCAGGTCGGCCAGCACGAACTCCGACCAGTCCTGGTAAAGATTGCCGAAGAACATCAGCCGTAGCCGGTCGCACAGGTCCATGACCGTCAGGCTGAACAACCGCTCATTCAGTGCCGGACACCACTGGGCAAAACTTTGCGCCTCGGGAAACTGCTCGCTCAGGACCGGCAGCCAATCGGTCTTTTTGCCCTTGGGCTGATCGATGGCGCTGCCAATGCACTGGAGAATCTCGGCCTTGAGCAACACCTCGAACAAGTCCTCGATGTGCAATGGCGACTGCTCATCGATCCAGCCCGACACCAGCAATGGCGCCGCAGCGCTGTCGATGTCGCCGATCTCGACGTAACTCAGTTTGCCGGCCCTGAAATGCACGCCCTTGCGCATCACCAGTCTGACCAGCAGGGCCTGGGACTCGCGAGGCAGTCGATTGAAGTCGCGGATGAAATCCTGCTCCTCGAGGCTCAATACATCGGCATAGCGATGCTCAAGCCAATCAAGCACTTGCATGAAGTTGTTCAAGTAATAGAACGGGTCGTCGAGAGGATTTACAATCACGGGCAAAAAGGGCCATGGCAAACGAGTACTGGTTATGCGTACAGATACCAGCTATGCCCCACCCGGTGCAAACGGAAAAGGATCAGTGGCGACGCTATCCGGCAATTTTCGGGTGACCATCGAACTTTCTGCCATTCCATCGCACCAACCGCGTTAGAGGCACAGCGACGATTGATCTCAAGCGGGGCGTTCGCGCTGTTTTTATTCAGTGATGAGAGGTGTGTATGAATATCAAGACTCTGGGTTTGCCCTTGGCAGTAGCGGCCTTTCTGGCCCTGGCCGGTTGCTCGACGCCAACGGTTGTTACCCTGCAGAACGGCACTCAGTATTTGACCAAGGACATGCCGAATACCAAGACCGAGGACGGCTTCTTTGAGTTTGAAGATATTTCCGGGGCAAAGGTGAAAGTCCGGGCCGATGACGTGGCCACGGTTCGCAAGGAAGACTGAGCCCCTGACGGGCTAAACGACGAATATCCTGTGGGAGCGTGGCTTGCCCGCGAAAAATTCACCGCGGTTTGTCAGGTATCACGCGTAATCGTTCTTCGCGGGCAAGCCACGCTCCCACAGGTTCTGCGTTTTAACCTACCGGCATTAGCGCTGCCCGCTTTGGTTTGGGCTTTAAAGCGCTTGTGCAATCGCCTTTCCGACCTCCTGGGTCGAGCCCTTCCCGCCCAGATCCGGCGTGATCGGCCCCTCGGCAATCACCCGTTCGATCGCCTGCAGAATCCCGTCGTGCGCGGCGCGATAACGCTCATCTCCGTTCCCCAGAAAATCCAGCATCAACGCACCGGACCAGATCATGGCGATCGGGTTTGCGATATTGCGCCCGTAGATGTCCGGGGCCGAACCATGCACCGGTTCGAACAGCGACGGAAAACGCCGCTCGGGATCGAGGTTGGCCGACGGTGCAATGCCGATGGTGCCGGCGCAGGCAGGTCCCAGGTCGGACAAGATGTCGCCAAACAGGTTCGACGCCACCACCACATCGAACCGGTCCGGTTGCAGCACAAAACGCGCACACAGAATGTCGATGTGTTGCTTGTCCCAGGTGATGTCCGGGTACTGCGCGGCCATCAACGCCGTGCGTTCGTCCCAGTACGGCATGCTGATGGAAATCCCGTTGGACTTGGTCGCCGCCGTCAGGCGCTTGCGCGGTCGGGTCTGGGCCAGGTCGAAGGCGAATTTGAGAATCCGGTCCACGCCACGTCGGGTGAACACTGACTCTTGCAGCACGAATTCATGCTCGGTGCCTTCGAACATCTTGCCGCCGACCGAGGAATACTCGCCCTCGGTGTTCTCGCGGATCACCACGAAATCGATGTCGCCCGGTTTGCGCCCGGCCAGCGGGCACGGCACACCGGGAAACAGCCGCACCGGGCGAATGTTCACGTACTGGTCGAAGTCGCGGCGAAACTTCAACAGCGACCCCCACAGGGAAATGTGATCCGGCACCTTGTCCGGCCAGCCTACGGCGCCGAAGTAAATCGCGTCGAAGCCCTTGAGTTGGTCGAACCAGTCATCGGGCATCATCTGCCCGTGTTCCAGGTAGTAATCGCAATGAGCCCAGTCGAGTACTTCGATGCTCAAATCGAGCTGCCACTTTTTTGCGGCCTGCTCCAGTACCCGCAACCCTTCCGGCAGGACTTCCTTGCCGATGCCATCGCCGGCAATCGCAGCGATTCTGAATGGTTTACTCATTAATCATGCCTCGCAAAATGGCTGTGCAATCGTTGTCGGGTTACAGCCCGCCTATGTGGAAAGCTTTGACTTCAAGGTATTCGTCCAGTCCGTACTTGCTGCCTTCACGGCCAAGGCCCGACTGTTTGATGCCGCCGAACGGCGCGACTTCCATGGAAATGATCCCGGTATTGAGGCCGACCATGCCGAACTCCAGCGCCTCGCCGAACCGCCATGAACGACGCAAGTCCTGAGTGAAATAGTAGGCACCCAGGCCGTAAGGCGTGGCATTGGCCAACGCGAGCGCTTCGGCTTCATCGGTGAAGCGCATCAACGGCGCCACCGGGCCGAAGGTTTCTTCGTTGGCCAAGAGCATGCCGGCGTGGGTGTCGCCGAGGACGGTCGGTTGCACAAACTGGCTGTCACCCTCGGGAATACCGCCGCAGAGCAAACGCGCACCCTGGCTCAGGGCATCGTCGATGTGCCGGGCGATCTTGCTCACCGCCGCCGGGTTGATCAGCGGGCCGATGGTGACGTCGGCGTCCAAACCATTGCCGACTTTGAGTTTGCCCACCTCCTCCACCAAACGCTGGGCGAAGCGCTCGTAAATGCCGTCCTGCACCAGGATGCGGTTGGCGCAAACGCAGGTCTGCCCGGCGTTGCGGAACTTGCTGAGCATGATGCCGGCCACGGCCTGTTCCAGATCGGCGTCGTCGAACACAATGAACGGCGCGTTGCCGCCCAGTTCCAGGCTCAAGCGCTTGATGTGTTCGGCACTCTGGCGCATCAGCAGCCGACCGACCGCGGTGGAACCGGTGAAGGAGATTTTGCGCACGGTCGGGTTGCCGGTCAGCTCTTCGCCGATGCCCGCAGGCATCCCGGTCAATACGTTGAACACCCCGGCCGGGATGCCGACGCGTTCGGCCAACACCGCCAGGGCCAGGGCCGACAATGGCGTCAGGTCCGAGGGTTTGACGATGATCGGGCACCCGGCCGCCAGCGCCGGCGCGCACTTGCGAGTGATCATCGCGTTGGGGAAATTCCACGGGGTGATCGCAGCGCACACGCCCACCGGTTGCTTGAGCGTCAGCAGGCGCCGGTCGCCACTGGGGGCCGGCATGGTTTCGCCGTAAACCCGACGGGCCTCTTCGGCGAACCATTTGACGAAGCCGGCGCCGTAGCGGATTTCGCCCTTGGCCTCGTTCAGCGGTTTGCCCTGCTCGCAGGTCATGATCAAGGCTAGGTCGTCGAGGTTGTCGATCATCGCCTGATACCAGCGCTCCAGCAGCGCCGCTCGTTCCGCCGCCGGGCGTGCACGCCATGCCGGCCAGGCGCGTTCGGCGGCTTCGATGGCGCGCCGGGTTTGCGCGCCTTGCATGGCCGGGACTCGGGCGAGCAATTGGCCGGAGGCCGGGTCGATGACGTCCAGGGTCGCGGCGTTATCGGCGCCGATCCACTGCCCGTCCACATAAGCGAGTTCTGCCAGAAGGCTGGGGTCTTTCAAACGATTCTTGAGCATGGTCGAGTCCTGATCCGAGACATTTCCAGTCTAGGGAGATGCCACGGATGAGGATGCTGAAAGCGTCTGATGGGCAGTGTTGGATGCTGAAATTTGCGGTGGGACGGCAGGCTCTACCGAGGGGGTTCATGACTTTTCAGACAAACACAAAACCCTGTGGGAGCGGGCTTGCCCGCGAAGAGGGACTGACATTCAACATTGATGTTGACTGACAGGCCGCCATCGCGGGCAAGCCCGCTCCCACAAGGAACATCACAATTTCAGCGAACCGAGCAGGCCATCCAAAAACCGCTCCCCGGCCTGCATCTGGCTGATCTCGATAAACTCGTCCGGCTTGTGCGCCTGTTCGATCGAGCCCGGGCCGCAGACTACTACCGGTACGTCGAGACGCTGTTTGAACAACCCGCCCTCGGTGCCGAACGAGACTTTGGCGGTACCGGTATCCGGGGCGGCGAAGTTTTTCAGGAAGCGCACCGCTTCGACGCTTGGGTGAGTATCGAGGCCCGGATAGACGTTGACCGTTTCAATTTCGATCGCTGCGACACTGGACAGTTTTTTGGCCTCGCGCACGATCACTTCGGCACGCTCGCGCATCTGTTCCAGGAACTGATCCAGATTGTCCGCCGGCAAGTTACGCACCTCGAAATCCAGGGTGCACAGGTTCGGCACGATGTTCAGCGCCTTGCCGCCGACAATCTGCCCGACATGCACGGTGCTGTAGGGCACGTCGTAGTCGGCATCCTGCGCGCCCTGCGCTTGCAGTTGCTGCTGGCTCTGACGCAGTGCCGCGATGAAATCGCAGGCGACGTGAATCGCATTGACCGAACGCGGTGCCAGGGAGGAATGGGCTTCCAAGCCACGGCAGTAAGTGCGATAAGAGCCCTTGCCCTTGTGCCCCAGCACGAACTGCATGTTGGTCGGCTCACCGATCAGGCACAAAAACGGCCGCACCGACGCCAGGTGCAGCACGTCGAGCAAACGTCGCACCCCCACACAACCGGTTTCTTCGTCATGGGACAGGGCGATTTGAAGCGGTCGGCTCAAGGAATGGTCGGCGGCATCGAGCATGGCGTCGATGGCCAACGCGATAAACCCCTTCATGTCGCAACTGCCACGGCCGTAAATCCGGCCGTCCTGCACCGTCGCCTGAAACGCTGGAAAGGTCCAGGCCTGCCCCGCAGCCGGCACTACGTCGGTGTGCCCGGAGAGCAAAATCCCCGGCAATTCCTTGGGGCCGGTGCTGGCGAACAGGTTGGCCTTTTTGCCTGTTTCGTCCTGGACGATCAGCGACTCGATGCCCTTGCTCAGCAACAGGTCGCGCACGTACTCGATCAGGGCCATGTTCGACTCCGACGACACGGTGTCGAAGGCCATCAGGCGTTTGAGAATCTCCAGTACACGGGGTTTCATGAGGCCCTGCTCCTTTGCTCAGTTGTCCGTTGCTCGGCTGAAGGGGCGAACCGACGGATGGAGAACGGCTCGATCGAGGTACTCGTGCTGCCGGTGCTGATCAGTTCAGCCATCACGTCGCCGACACCGGGGCCGAGCTGGAAGCCGTGGCCACAGAAGCCGAACGCGTAGTACAAGCCGTCAACGTTGCCGCTCGGCCCCATCACCGGCAGGGAATCGGGCAGGTAGCCTTCGATGCCGCTCCACACGCGAATGATGTTCAGGTTTCCGACACCCGGCAGCAAGCGACGCATCTGCTCCATCTGATTAAGAATGCTGCGCGGCTCGACATAGGCGCGGCGGTTGAGCATGTCCGGTTTGCTCCGGTAACCGCCGCCGATGATGATGTTGCCGCGCGGGATCTGTCGGAAGTAGATCACTTCTTCGGGAATCTTGGTGTACACGCCAATCACCGTCGGCAAGGCGTAAGGCACCGGTTCGGTCACGGCCATTTGCGGGCCGTGGGTGTCCAGCGGCACCGGCTCGCCGAGCTGCGCCGAGAGTTTCTGACCCCAGGCGCCGGCCGTGATCAGCAAACGCTCGGCGCTGAACTGACGGCCATCGGTGGTGGTCACCGTGAACTCGCCGCCGACCTTCTGCACGTCGGCGACTTCGGTCTGTTCTTCAATCCGCGCACCGAGGCGGCGTGCCGCCCGGGCAAATGCCGGTGCCGCCAGACGTGGATTGGCATGGCCATCGTGGGGGGCGTAAGAGCCGCCCTTCACCTCCGACCCAAGGAATGGGAAACGCTGGTGCAGCTCGGCGCCGCGATAGATCTTCAAGTCCAGCTGAGCAGCTTCGGGCGCTGCCGCGTAGGCTTCAAGCTCAGGGATTTCGTCTTCGCGATAACACACGCGCATGTGCCCGCTGGCGATGAATTCCAGGTCGTCATCGATCAGTTCCGGCAGACGTTTCCACAGTGCCCAGGAACGGTTGGCCAATTCCAGTTGCCCGAGGAAACGCCCCTGACGCCGGACGTTGCCGAAGTTCACCCCACTGGCGTACTGACCGATCTGGTCGCGTTCCAGCAGAATCACCGACTGCCCGCGCTGGCGCAGGAAAAACGCCGCCGCCGAGCCCATCAGGCCGCCGCCGACAATCACCACATCGGCTTTTTGTAGCGTCATGACGACACCTCCTCGGTGAGCATCGAAAGGGGTTTCACCGGCGCTTGACCGCGCTGCCGGCCGACCTGTTGCACGCTGACGCCCGCAGCGGCGGCAATGACTTCGGCCCCGGCCTGGGAACAATAACGGCCCTGACAGCGGCCCATGCCGACTCGGCTGAAAGCCTTGGCCCGATTGACTTCACAGGCGCCCTTCTCGCTCACGGTGCGGCGCAACTCTCCGGCGCTGATCATCTCGCAGCGGCAGACGATGGCTGAATCCGGCAAGGCTTTGGCTTGCGCCGCAGGCCATGGAAACGCCTGGGCCAGGCCGAGGCGAAACTCATCCATCACCGCCAGCGCGTGCCGTTGTTCGTCACGCAACCCGATGTTCACCGGTTGCTGCAAATCTTCCAGCAACGCCATCGCCACCAGTCGCCCGGCGTGCTCGGCGGCATCGGCGCCGCGAATCTTCGAACCATCACCGGCGGCATACACACCGTTGACCGAGGTGCGGCCCGCTTCATCGACAGCCAGCCACCATTGGCTGGAAGCCTCGTCGAAGCGCATACGGCAACCAGCCAGATCGGCCAATTGGGTTTCCGGGCGCAAGTGATAACCCAAGGCCACGGCATCGCAATCGATCGTCAGGGTTTCGCCTTTTGCCGTGCTGATCCGCACGCCACTGACCCCACTGGCGGCGTCACCCAGTACTTGCAGGGGTTTGATCCCCAAGTGCAGCGGGATCTTCGCCCGGTACAGCTGCGCGAGCAGTTTCATCCCGGTGAACAGCAATCCCGGGCGCGCCAACAACTTGGGCAAGGCGCCGATGCGTTTGCTCAGCGGCGAAGTGTCGAGTACCGCCGCGACCGTGGCCCCGGCCTTGACGTATTGGCTGGCGACCAGATACAGCAACGGGCCGCTGCCCATGAACACCACGCGGTGGCCAATGGAAACCGCCTGGGATTTCAGTGCGATCTGCGCCCCGCCGAGGCTGTAAGTGCCCGCCAACTGCCAACCTTCAATCGGCATCAAGCGGTCGGTGGCGCCGGTGCACAGGATCAGTTCGTCGTAATCCACCATCGAGTGCTTGCCCTGGCTGACGCAGCACAATTGCCCCGGCGTCAGGTTCCACACAAGGGTGTCTGGGCGGTAGTCGATCTGCCCGCGCAAACGGTCGAAGCTCTGATGCAAATCCTTGGCCTTGGCGGCTTCGGTGCCATACAAGGTGACGTAATCCCGGGTAAACCCTTCGGGCTGGCGACGGTAGATCTGCCCGCCATCCCGGCGATTCTCGTCGATCAGGATCGGTTTGAGGCCCGCCGCCAACAGTGTTTCAGCACAACGAATGCCGGCCGGCCCGGCGCCGACGATAACGACCCGATGAGTGCTCAGCCGTGCAGTGGCCATATCGCCTCCGGTTGTGTGGTGACGATGTCCAGCCCTTCGCGGACTTCATTGGAGCAGGCACGCAGGCGTTCGCCGCTGCGGGTCCAGACCCAGCAATCCTGGCAGGCGCCCATCAGGCAGAATCCGGTGCGACGGCCCGAATCGAATTCCGATTGGCGCAGCGCGTTGCCTTGGGTCAGCAACGCGACCATCAGCGTGTCGCCCTGCAATGCCTCGATAGGCGAACCGTCCACCGTCAGTTTGACGGTCGGCCGGCCCTGCTCGGCCAGCCTCACAAAACGCCCCTTCATGCGTAGGCTCCCAGGCTCATGGTGGTTAGGTCCCGCTGAGTTTTCAGCAACTCGGCACTGTCGTGATGACAAAGGATTTCGCTGCCGCCGTCGATGATCCGCCGGTTCGGTGCGGTGCGATTGCACAGTCCGTCGACCCGCACCGGGCAGCGACTGAGGAAGGTGCACAGCTCTGGCACATTGGCCTTGGCGCCGATCGGTGGCAGCGTGCCGCAAGTGGTGCCGCAGTTCTCCAGCCAGCCCTGACGCAGTTCCGGCACCGAATGGATCAACAGGTCGGTATAGGGATGAAACGGTGCCTGGGCAAACGACTGCCGAGCGCCGGCCTGAACCTTGTGGCCGCTGTACATCACCACAATGTCGTCGCACAGCGCCCGCACCGTGGAGATGTCGTGGCTGATGAACAGATACGACACGCCCAGTTGCTGGCGCAGATCGCGCAGCAGTTCAAGAATCGCCGCGCCGACCACGGTGTCTAGCGCTGAGGTCACCTCGTCGCAGAGGATCAGGTCCGGCTTCGCCGCCAGGGCCCGCGCCAGGTTGACCCGCTGTTTTTGCCCACCGGAGAGTTCATTCGGGCGTCGTTCGGCCATGGCGCGCGGCAGGCGCACCAGGTCCAATAGTTCGCCAATCCGCTCGCGCAGTGCGACGCCCTTGAGGCCGAAGTACATCTTCAGCGGACGGCTCAGGATGGTGCCGACGCTGTGCATCGGGTTGAGCGCGGTGTCGGCGTTCTGAAACACCATTTGAATACGGCGGAACTGCTCGTCAGTGCGCTCGGACAAGCTGCCGCCCAGTGGCTGGCCATCGAAAGTGAGCCCGCCCAATGCGGGCGTCAGCAACCCGGCCACCACCCGCGCCAGGGTCGACTTGCCGGAACCCGACTCACCGATCACCCCGATGGCTTGGCCCCGGCGCACGGTCAGGTCGATGTCTTCCAGCACGCGGATTGCCGGCATGCCTTGCATATTCTTGTTGCCGTAACCGGCGGTCAGGCCCTGGATGGTCAGCAGCGGCGTTTCTTCGGCGATACCGCAAGGCGGGCGGATCGTCGTGTCCGGGCGGGCTGCCAGCAACAGGCTGCGGGTGTATTCGTGGGTCGGGGCTTTGAGCAGCGGCGCGGTGGCGCTCTGTTCGAAGATCTGCCCGCCGTTGAGCACGACGATCTGATCGGCCATTTGCGCTACGACCGCCAAGTCGTGGGACACATAAACCGCCGTCGCGCCACGCTCACGCACCACGCGTTTGAAGGCGCGAAGCACGTCGATCTGGGTGGTCACGTCGAGGGCGGTGGTTGGCTCATCGAGTACCACCAGCAGCGGATCGCTGATCAGCGCCATGGCCGCCATCACTCGTTGCAACTGCCCACCGGACACCTGATGCGGGTAACGCTGACCGATGTGATCGGGATCCGGCAGGGCCAGGTCGCGGAACAGTTCGATGGCCTTGGCTTCCAGCACCGCCCGGCTGCCCAGACCATGAATCAGCGCGCCCTCGACCACTTGATCGATCAGCTTTTTCGCCGGGTTGAACGCGGCAGCCGCGCTCTGGGCGATGTACGAAACCCGGTTTCCGCGCAGGCCTTGCAGCTCGCTTTCGCTCAACGCCAGCATGTCGTGTTCGCCGACCTGCACCACGCCGCCCGCCAATCGGCAGCCGCGCCGGGCATAGCCGAGCAGCGCCAGGGCGATGGTGGTCTTGCCGGAGCCGGACTCACCGATCAGCGCCAGCACTTCACCTTTGGCCAGGGAGAAACTCACGCCCTTGACGATTTCCACCTCGCCGCGCTCACCACAGGCGACCACGCGCAGGTCTTCGACTCGAATCAAATCACTCATCTCAATGACCTCCCGCACGTCGACTACGCCGTGACGAGAGTCGGTCTATGAACAGATTCACACCAATGGTCAGGGTGCCAATGGCCAGCGCCGGGATCACAATGGCTGGTGCGCCCTGATTGAGGCCGCCGATGTTCTCGCGCACCAATGAACCAAGGTCGGCATCCGGTGGTTGCACACCCAGGCCAAGGAAGCTCATGCCACTGAGCAGCAGCACGATGAAACCGAAGCGCAGCCCCAGATCCGTCAGCACCGGGTTGAGCATGTTCGGCAGGATTTCCACACAGGCGATGTACAGCCGACGCTCGCCACGGGTGCGGGCCACTTGCACGTACTCCAGCGCTTCGATGTTCACTGCCATGCTGCGGGCAATGCGGAACGCGCCCGGAGTGAAACTCAGCACCGCGGTGCAGATCAGCAACAACACCGAGGAGCCGAAAGCCGAGACCATGATCAACGCCAGCATCTTGCTCGGGATGGAAATAAAGGCGTCCATCAAACGGCTGATGACCTCGTCCAGCCATTTCGGCGAGACCACCGACAGCAACGCGCAACCAGTACCCAGTGTGCTGGCCAGCACCGCCGAAACCAGCGCCAGGCCAACGGTGAACCGCGCACCGACAAGGATCCGGCTGAGCATGTCGCGGCCCAGGTAATCGGTGCCCAACGGGTAAGCCGCGCTGAGGCTGTCGAAGACGTTGTCGGAGATCACTTCGCCCACCGGGTGCGGCGCCAGCCAAGGGCCGAAGATGGCCACCAGCAACCACATCACACACATCGCAGCGCCGACCAGACCGAGCCACGACGGCCCATGGGAGACTTTGCCCAGCGCCAGTTCGGGCCCGGCAGGCGCCGATTTCGCAATGAGATCGTTCATTGGTTTCTCAGCCTCGGATTGGAAAGAATCGCGCACAGGTCGGCAATCAGCACCAACCCCAGGTACGCCGTACAAAACAGCATGGTGCAGGCCTGAACCAGCGCCATGTCGCGGTTGGTCACCGCATCGACCATCAGGCTGGCGATGCCGGGATAGTTGAAGATCGTCTCGACGATCACCACCCCGCCCAGCAGGTAGGACAAGCTCAGGGCGATGGCATTGGCAATCGGCCCGATGGCATTGGGCAAGGCATGACGCAGTACGATCCGCATCGGGCTCACGCCTTTGAGCCGGGCCATTTCCACGTAGGCGCTGTCGAGTTGATCGATAACCGCCGCCCGGGTCATGCGCGCCATTTGCGCGACAATCACGCAGCACAGCGTCATCACCGGCAAGGCGTAGGTGCGTAGAAATTGCAGGGGTGAGGTGATGTCGCTGGCATAGGACAACGCCGACAGCCAGCCCAGGTTCACCGCAAAGATCAGCACCGCCAGGGTCGCCACCAGAAACTCCGGCACCGCGACCAGGGCCAGGGTGACAAAGCTGAGAAAACTGTCGACGCGCCCGCCCCGGCCCATGGCCGAACCGATGCCGAGGATCAGCGCCACCGGCACCGACACCAGCGCCGTGACGGCCGCCAGCATCAGCGTGTTGGGAACGCGCCCGGCCATCAGCTCGCTGACCGGCATGGCATTGGACACCGACTGCCCCATGTCACCACTCAGCAGGTTCATCAACCAATGCAGGTAACGCACCACACCGGGTTGATCCAGCCCCAGCTTCAGTCGCAAGGCCGCCACCTGTTCCGGCGTAGCGAATTGCCCGAGGGCCTGTTGCGCTGCGTCCCCCGGCAGTACCGCCGTGATCGCAAACACGACCATGGACACGATCAACAAGGTCACGACCGCCGCGCCCAGGCGCCGGCCGATCAACCACAGTGTGTTGCTATTCATTGCCCTACCCTCATGCAATATCCCCGCGTTACATGCTTGTGCAGCCGATCAGGCATCCAGCCAGACCTGCTCGGCGAACATGTAGCCCATGAAACCGCCGAGGGGGTTGCTGCCGTAGCCCTTGATGCGCTGGTCGACGCCGTCGATGTTGCTGATGAACACCGGCACGCCGATGCCGCTGTGTTCATGCACCAGGGTCTGCATGTCGGCGTACATCTTGCTGCGCTTGGCGTCGTCGGTTTCACCGCGGGCGAGCATCAGCAACTGGTCGAACTGATCGTTCTTCCAGCCCGATTCGTTCCAGGGTGCGCTGGACTGGAAGAACTGCGAGAACATCACGTCGGCGTTCGGCCGCGGGTTGATGTTGCCGAAGCTCAGCGGGTGCTTCATCCAGTGGTTGGACCAGTAGCCATCGCTGGGCAGGCGGTTGACGTCGAGCTTGAGCCCGGCCTGCTTCGCC
Organism: Pseudomonas sp. GW822-FHT02E03; assembly: GCF_058802325.1. Taxonomy (NCBI): domain Bacteria; kingdom Pseudomonadati; phylum Pseudomonadota; class Gammaproteobacteria; order Pseudomonadales; family Pseudomonadaceae; genus Pseudomonas; species Pseudomonas sp. GW822-FHT02E03. The sequence continues at coordinate 22,369 of NZ_JBXAOA010000003.1, forward strand.
GATTGCTGCAACAGCACGGCGATGTCCACCGAACCGGTCGCGGCGGGCGATGCCACCAGCGGCATGCTGATACTTTCCATGCCAGCCTTCTTGAGCAGGAATTTGGCTTTTTCCGGGTCGTAGACCCGCTGCGGCAGGTCGGCGTTGTAATAGCGCGAACCAGGGGAAATCGGATGGTCGTTACCGACCACGGCAAAGCCACGGAACACCGCGGATTTGACCTGTTCACGGTCTAGCAGGTACTTCATGGCCTGAGTGAATTCGGCGCTTTTACCCGGCATCTGGTCCTGACGGATGATCAAGTCGGTGTAGTTGCCCGACGGCGCATCGACGACCCGGTGTTTGGCGCTGGCCTTGATCCGCGTGGTCGAGCGCGGGTTGACCTCGTTGATCATGTGCACGTCACCCGACAGCAGCGCGTTGACCCGTGACGGTTCGTCGGCAATGGCGATGAATTCGATCTCGTCCAGGTACGGCAGGCCCGGTTTCCAGTAGCCGGTGTTACGCGCGGCAATCGAGCGCACGCCCGGTTTGAATTCCTTGACCTTGAATGGGCCCGTGCCGATGCCCTGGTTGAAGTCGGTGGTGCCTTCGGGAACGATCAACAAGTGCGACACCGCGAGGATCGACGGCAGTTCGGCGTTCGGCGCGCTCAGGCGGATCTGCACTTCGTGGGTGCCGGTGGCCTTGATCTCTTCGAACTGCGCCATCAGCGGCATGACCTTGGAACCGGTCAGTGGATCCTTGTGGCGCGACAGCGAGTACACCACGTCGGCGGCACTCAGGGTCTTGCCATTGTGGAAGGTCACGTCCTTGCGCAGGGTGATGATCCACAGCGTCGCGTCGGTGTTGTCGATGCGTTCGGCCAGTTCCAGTTGCGGCACCAGATGGCTGTCGAATCGGGTCAGGCCGTTGTAGAACATGAAGTGACGCACGTAGTCGGTGGACAACGCGCCCTTGGCCGGGTCCAGGGTATCGGCGGTGGAGCTGGACATGCCGGCGACGCGAATCCGTCCGCCCGGCTTGCCTTTGCCCGGGGTCGCAGCTTCTTCGGCGAAGAGCTTGCCGGCGGCGCCGAACAGGCTACCGGCACCCGCTGCGGCGACACCCGCCACGCCGAGCATCTGCAAGGCGTGGCGGCGCGACATGCCGCGATTGAGGCCTTCGAATACCCGCAGGCTTTCCTGGCCGGAGATCAGTTGGGAGTCGATCTTGTTGTCAGTCATATCAGTTGTACCTGTCGAAAAAATGAGGCTCGAGTGCTCGCGGTTAACCGGAGCGTCCTGGAAACGCAAACGACGGTGACGCCACAACATCAACTCAATGCAAATAGTCCTGGAAGCGGTAATAAGCGCCCACGAACGGCAAGAACCACGGCTTGCCGAAATGCCCGGGAATCGCCGGCCAGTCGAGTTCGCGCCAGGGGTTGGCCTCGACTTTGCCGGCCATCACCTCGGCCATCACCTGACCCATGTGCACCGACATCTGTACGCCATGGCCGCTGTAGCCCATGGAGTGATAAACCCCGCCGTGCTGACCGGCGCGAGGCAAGCGGTCGGAGGTCATGTCCACCAGTCCGCCCCAGCAGTAGTCGATCTTGACGTTGGCCAACTGCGGGAACATCTGCACCATCGCCGCTTGCAGCACCTTGCCGCTCTTGGCGTCGGACACGCTGTCGGACATCGCAAACCGCGCACGGCCACCGAACAGCAAGCGGTTGTCCGGGGTCAGGCGAAAGTAGTTACCGATCATGCGGCTGGTGACATAGGCTCGCCGACCGGGTAGCAATTGATCGATCAGGGCCTGTGGCAGCACCTCGGTGGCGATCACAAAACTGCCGACCGGCACGATCCGCCGCCGATACCAGCCCAGGCCTCCGTGCTGACAGGCACCGGTCGCCAGCAATACTTGCCCGGCGTGCAGCGAGCCCTTGGCGGTGTTGACCCGATAGCCGCCGGCCTGGGCTTTCCAGTCCGTTACTGGCGTGCCTTGATAGATCAACGCGCCATGACGCGCCGCCGCCTCGGCCAGCCCCACACCGAAGCGCCCGACGTGCATCTGCACGCCGTTGCGCTGCAGCAAGCCGCCATGGAACTGGGCCGAATTCACTTCAGCGCGGGTCTGTTCGGCGGACAGCAACTCGACCTCGGCATCGACTTCCTGGCGAATCAATTCGCAGGTACGCGCCAGGCCTTCGTAGTGCATCGGCTTGGCCGCCAGTTTGAGCTTGCCGTTGCGCTTGAGGTCGCAGGCGATTTGCTCCTGCTCCACCAGCGACACCACGCTGTGCACCGCGCTTTCATAGGCCTGGTAATAAGCGCGGGCCTTGTCGGCACCGAGACTGGCGCTCAGCCCGGCGTAGTCCTGGGCCACGCCGGTATTGCACTGACCGCCGTTGCGCCCGGAGGCTTCGCCGATCACCCTTCCAGCTTCCAGCACCACCACACTGGCGCCCTTCAGCGCCAATGCCCGAGCCGCCGCCAAGCCGGTGAAACCACCACCGACGATGGCCACGTCGACCTGCCCGGGCAACGCACCAGGCTGAGCACCGGTAAACGCCGGTGCGGTGTCGAGCCAGTAGGATTCACTGCCCATGTTTAATCCGCCTATGCCAAGAAGAGTGCCGTTACCGTTCGACTCAGAGACCGACCAGCGCCGCCAGCCCACCGATGTCGGTGATCTGCTGGTAGCCATAGAAGGCATTGGCCGGAACTTCGTGGCCACGGGCGACGAAGGCCTTGTTCTTGATCTTCATGTCGTGGGCCGGCATCAGGTCGTAACGGAAACTGGAAGACACATGCAAGATGTCTTCCGGGCCGCAGTTGAGGTTGTCGAGCATGAACTCGAATGCGGCCAGACGCGGCTTGTAGGCCTGGGCCTGTTCGGCGGTGAAGACCTTGTGAAACGGTGCGCCGAGTTTGTCGACGTTGGACATGATCTGGCTGTTGCTGGCGTTGGAGAAAATCACCAGAGGAATCTTGTCGGCGATTTTCGACAGGCCTGCCGGCACGTCCGGGTGTGGGCCCCAGGTCGGCACGGCGTCGTAATACAGCTGACCTTCGTCACGGTATTCGATGCCCCAACGCTTGCAGGTCCGCGCCAGGGCGGTCTTGAGAATTTCATCATAAGGCCGCCAGTCACCCATCACTTGATCCAGACGATAGGCGGAGAAATCCTTGACGAACTGATCCATCTGCTCGGGTACCACGCGATCGGCGAACAGTTCGCGAGTCATCGTGCCCATGTGGAAATTGGTCAGCGTACCGTAGCAGTCGAACGTAATGAATTTGGGGCGAAGAAAGCTCATTGTGTGCGGTCCTGAAGTTCGTTGAGGTCATGGCGCGACAGGCATTCGCTGCGTTTCGGGAGCGGCGATGCAACGCTGCAGCACACCGTCATTACAACACCGTGAAACCAGCAGATGGCGTTAAAAGCGACCTCTGCTTGATACAAACCACCGTTTTAGCCACCCCCCTCAGCAGACTTTGCGGCTCGCTCCAGCCTTGGGCAAACCCCGTATTTGTGCGCTTTTATGGACCTTGATGACCGCGCGAGGCTCAAAAACGCCCGCATTCACGGCAGAACCTGCGCCGGGCTGAACGAAAACGGGCGCTTCCCTAAGGAAGCGCCCGTTTGTCGATGATTCGAAATTTGATAATGCGAAACCTGTGGGAGCGGGCTTGCTCGCGAAGACGGCGGCACAGTCGATATTGATGTCACCTGACCCACCGCTTTCGCGAGCAAGCCCGCTCCCACAGGGATTGCGTATCGCCCTACTGCACGATATCGATCAGCACACTCTTGAAACGCAAATTCGCTTCGAACGCTTCGCGCCCCAGGTCCTTGCCGATGCCGGAGCGTTTGTAGCCGCCGGTTGGCAGGATGTAGTCGTTGCTGCGCCCGTAACGGTTGACCCACACCGTGCCCGCTTCCAGTCGCCGGACCAGCCGCAACGCGCGATTGATGTCAGCGGTGTGCACGCCCGCCGCCAGGCCGTAGATGGCGTGCGCGGCCAGGCTCAATGCCTGTTCTTCATCATCGAACGCCTGCACCGTCAGCACCGGGCCGAAGATCTCCTCGCAAACCGCCGGGTTGTGATTGTCCAGACCCGCCAGCAAGGTCGGCTGGTAATAAGCGCCACCCAGCCCTTCGAACAAACCACCGCCGGTCAACACTTCGGCCCCGGCCTGGCGCGAGCGCTGGACGATGTCGTCAATGCGGCTGGCCTGCAGCCGGGAAATGATCGGCGACAGTGTGCTCTCGGAAGACCAGGTTGGCCCCGGGCGCAGCTCTTCGAAATACGCCTGCAAGTGCGCAATGAACGGTTCCATGATCGAGCGTTCAATCAACAGCCGCGAACCGGACACGCACACTTGCCCGGCGTTGCCGGTAATGGCCAGCGCCACGGTGCGCGCGGTTTGCGCGATGTCCGGCACGTCGGCGAACACCAGTTGTGGGCTCTTGCCGCCCAGCTCCAGCGTCACCGGTTTCGGCCCCACCAGCGCGCAGGTGGACATGATGCTCGACCCGGTCGCCGTGGATCCGGTGAAGGTCACCTTGCCCACCCGAGGATGACGGCACAAGGCGTCACCGGTGATGCGGCCATCGCCCTGCACCACGTTGAAAATCCCCGCCGGGATACCCGCCTGCACCGCCAGCTCGGCGAAGCGCAGGCTGGAGAACGGCGTCAGCTCCGACGGCTTGAGCACCACGGCATTGCCTGCGGCCAGCGCCGGAGCGACTTTCCAGGAAGCCATGCTCAACGGGAAATTCCACGGCGCGATGGCGGCAATCACGCCGTACGGTTCGGCGATCTGCATGCCCAGCCGATCAGTCTGGGTGGCCGCGACATGGCCGCCGTGCTTGTCCGCCAGTTCGGCAAAAAAACGAATGCCTTCCGCCACGTAAGGAATATCCCAGGCGATTACATCTTTATGCGGACGAGTCGAACCCACCGCTTCCAACGGCGCCAGGACGGCGACATCGGCTTCGATCAGATCGGCCCAGCGGCGCATGACCCGCGCCCGTTCCCGGGGTGGACGGCTGGCCCAGTCGCTGCGATTAAAAGCCTGCCAGGCATCATTGACCGCCTCATCCACCAGGTCGGCATCGGCGATCGGCAACTGGGCATAGGCCTGGCCGTCCGAAGGGCGAACCACTTCCAGTCCCGGTCGGGCATCGCGGTATTGACCGGCAATAAAGTGAGCGCTGCGCACAGCGATAAGACGAGGATCGAAGCTATCCATGGAGCACTCCAAAAAGGGACGGCGAGTCGTGAACTCAGGCCTCCATCGTAGAAAAAAAGCCCAAGCATTTGCTGCCGACCTTATGGGGCAATTAAGTAGTAAGTGTGGTCTGTACGCCTTCGACGTGAGGAATCTGCCGAATCTTCCCGGCCCCCTTGTCAGGCCTTCACGCAGATGGGATACAGACACCCTAGCGCCGGAAAACCGGTTGATCGCGCACACTGAAAACGGAGACTCGCCATGTCCGCCTCGCACCCTTCCGCTTATGTCTATCGGCCGATGACTGCCGCCGATCTGCCCTCGGCCCACGCCTTGTCCGTGCAGTTGAAGTGGCCCCATCGCCTGGAAGACTGGGCGATGTTGCAGCGGGTCAGCGAAGGCTTCGTGGTGCTCGATGGCGAGCGATTGATCGGCAGCGCGTTCGCCTGTCCACAAGGCAAATACGCGACCATCGGCCTGGTGATCGTCAGTGATGACTATCAGGGCAAGGGCATCGGTCGCCGGTTGATGGAGCTTGCGCTTGAGGCTTGCCAGTCATGCACGCCGATGCTCAATGCCACCCTCGCCGGCGCCCCGCTTTATGCCAGCCAGGGTTTTGTCGAATTCGGCCGGGTTCAGCAGCATCAAGGCCAGGCGCAAGCACCCGCGCTTGAAGCGCTGGCGGACGGTGAAGAATGTCGCCCGCTGCGCGCGGCTGATCAGGCTCGTCAACTGGAACTGGCCAACGCTGGCAGCGGGCTGAACCGCCAGGCGGTGCTTACGGATCTGTTCGAGGTGGTCGAGCAGTCAGTGGGCATCGAGCGCGACGGTCAATTGCATGCCTTCGCCCTGCTGCGTCCCTTCGGCCGCGGTCGTTGCATCGGCCCGGTCATCGCCCAAACCCCCGAGCAGGCCAAACACCTGATCGCCGTGTTGCTGGCCCAGGTGCCGGACGCCTTCGTGCGGATCGACATTCCAGCGGACAGTGGCTTGGGCGAATGGCTGGAGCTGGCCGGCCTCAAGCAGGTCGACACCGTGGCACAAATGGCACTCGGCACACCGCCGCAAGCGGCCAACGGCGTTCGCCAATTTGCCCTCGTCACCCAAGCCATTGGTTGACCCCGGCGCGCGATGAAACAAGCGCCATCCAACACCTTCTACACCCCATTTGCAGGGAGCGTGACCCGTATGTCTCAACCTACCGTTCTGCTGTTGGCTCGCGCCGACGGCGGCCGTATTTCTACGCCTTTCAAAACAGCACCCTTGAGCTCCATCGATCCGTTCATGGACGGTCGTCAGGTCGCCTACACCGGGCCCGACAGCGTATCGGCGGGCATTGTTCACACCAGCAAAACCCTCGATATCGATGACTTTCCGCACACCGAAGTGATCGTGGTCCACGCTGGGTATGTCGTGCTGCAATCCCCGGAGCAGACGCTGGAACTGGGGATCGGTGCCAGCGCCGTGATCGGTCGCGGTACGGCGCTCAAGCTTCAGGCACAACCCGATACCTGCTGGGCCTTCTGCGCCGTCACCAGCCCCACCGCCAAACCGACGCCGGGGCTGACCGCACTCGACCCATTGGCAATGCTGTCCCCTTCGGCAGCCCCGGAACCGCAAATACTGATCGGTCCTACGCCGCAGTGCCGCTCCCGCAATGCCTTCGAAGACGACGCCACTGATCTGCGCGTCGGTGTCTGGGATTCGACGCCGTACACTCGCCATGGCCGAGCGCACAAACTCAACGAGCTGATGCACCTGCTCGAAGGCAGCGTGACCTTGCAGGCGCCGGATGGAACCAGCGTAACTGTCAACCCCGGCGATACCGTGTTCGTACCGCAAGGCGCACCGTGCGCCTGGAGCAGTGCGCGGTATGTGCGCAAGGTGTATGCCGTTAAATAACCTGATCACAAAACGTTGACTAAGCTGCGAAAACGTCAGAAGACGTTAAGGTGGCAGAGAACTCACGATCATGGTCTCGGCAACCTTATTTAAATAAATAAGGAGCCGAACCATGAGTGTAGATAAAAACGCGATTCCGGCAAAAATACTGGATTTGCACACCCACCTGTTCAATGCGCGCTATATGCCTTTGGGGCGAGTCATTGCCGACAAGATGGGGAAAAGTGAAAGCAAGTTAGCGGACATAACCGCTAAACTGTTATGGCACTTGACGGGATCAAAAAGCAGCCTCCTTGCCAAAGATGCCCACGTCAACGAACGGGCTGTTAAAAATAATGAAACGTTTGTAGATTTAATTTGGGCGGTGGCGGATTTTGAACTGGCTGCTATTCCTCCAGAGCCCATTGATCCGCAACACATCAAAAATTTTTCACTAGAGCACGGGCATTCAAAAGTAATACTTGAGTCAAAACTGGCAAAAATTATCGACCAGTTAAACGATATCGCCTATGAAGATGAAGGGCTTGACATAGACGCACTGATGTTCATCGATGAAAACTTATTAACGCCAAAAAATCTCTCCCCTAACATCATGAGCTTCAAATTTAACACATGGGAAAAGGCAGTTAAAAAAGCGCTTCACGCCGTTTCAAAGCTCTGTGAAAATGTGGAGGACGGAGGCGATTTTATCGAGTTCCTATGGACCATGCTTCACGCCGAAGAGGTATTGTTTGAAAAACTGACAGACAGCTATGGAATGTACAAAGATAAAATGCGTTTCGTACATTTTATGATGGACATGGAAAAAGCGTACAAACAACCCGCTAAGGTTTACTACCCATTTTTCCCTCAGCAGCTTCAAAACATGAAGAAGCTACAGCTACAATATCCAGAAAAAATCATTGGATTCTCAGCATTCGATCCTCGTCGAGATAACTGGGAGAACATTGCAGACGCCTCCAATGCATCAGGTTTCTCAGGGTATAAATTCTACCCTGCCATGGGTTACCTACCTTATGAAGATAGTGATTTAGCCGTACGCGACCGAATCGATAAATTTTTTGCATATTGCGTAGAACGCGACAGGCCAATATTCGTCCATTGCACCCCCATCGGCTTTGAAACCAAGGAACATTATGGTCTGAACACTCACCCGAAGCATTGGGCCAATGTACTTCTCAAATTCCCTGACCTGCGCCTGTGCTTTGGACATGCGGGGGGTGGCCAAGCCGACAGAGATGACGCAGCAGGGAAAAAGAAATATTACGGATGGACCGCCAAAACATCGGCGCAATGGGAGGATCCGGATAATTTCGCGAGAATCATCGCAACCCTGTGTACCCAATACAAAAACGTCTATTGCGAAGTTGCCTACATCATTGAATTACTTCAGGGAGAAGACTGGGTCAATAGCTTTACAACCAACCTTGAAACAGCAAGAAAAAATATCGGACAGTATGACCTGATGAAAAAAATAGCCTACGGCTCGGATTGGGATATGCCGTCCATGGTGGATCACACGCTACCGTACCTTGAAGTTTTCTTGAATATTTTCAGTAAACCTGAATACACGCCCTACCGGGAACGCTTTTTTTCAGAAACAGGTTATGAGTTTCTGAATCAATCATAATCGCGTACGAAACACCTGCACTTGGCCAACCTCATGTCCGGAGCATTCGCTCCGGACATCTAACCGCCGCATGAAACACATCCGCGAACACCTCAATTGCCTGCATTACACCGTCGAAACAAAGACTTTCTGACATTGAGCAAATACTTTTGCCCATCATTCAAACGCAGGGGAATGACGATCCTGGTGCGGTGGGCGAATTCGCTGACGATTGCGTTCAGCCATGCAGCGGCGCTCACCGGGTAAAACGGGATAGACGCCACGCACGCCTTTTGTCCTTGGCTGAGGCTGTCGTCCCCGTCGACGGCATCCAGCGCGGTAACGGCACTTCGCGTAAAGCGAACACAGCGGTGGGTATAGTCCCGTCGTTGAGGTGCATTGACCAGTCTCAGGTTAACCGGGCAAAGTAATTCGACCGAACCGAATGAGTACAAGGAGATAGCATCAATGATGAACTTTTTCTCTTGATCCTCCACCGTATTCCAGCGTGCCTTGTCAAACCTTCCGATCGGGTACTTATCACTTGAAACAAGGTAGTGCCGCTGTTCCAGATCACTTAAACCGATGGTATGAGCACCACCCACAGAAACGAAGCCAAACATTGCTGGCGCGGTAATCGTCAAGACACCGATAAAGCCAAACACGCTGGCCAGTACTAATCTAAAGCGAATCAACCTGTTTTCAGCCATATTCATGTGAAAAACGACCGCTGGAAACAACGACCCCAGCATCGTTATAAAACTGAACATAAGCGCTTGGGATAACCCGAGAATGGTATCGGGGCCGACGAACGACTTGGCGACCACCGATGCCGGAAAAACGCCCAGGAGCGCAATTAACTCCAACGCTGCGACCAGTGCCACACACGCCAGGATCTTTCTTAAAGGACCTGGCGCTACAGGAAAACAACCGAGCTTCCCGACGTTAGCCTCAAAAAATTTCCAAGCGGTACCGACCAGCGGGATTAACGAAAGAAACGCCCATCCTAGATGGGCAGTCGAGTAGTCCAGTAGCGTACCCGCCAGCACGACCAATATAAGAACCGCCATGGCGGCTGCCGTCATTCCAAACAACCAGCGAACGACCGTTTTCGCCTGTTCAACCTCTGGTTTCAGGAAGGAAATTGTCGACGCAAAAACATAAGATGTCACCAGCATGCTGCCGACTAAACCAACAAACAAAAGAAAACACGCAACAAACAGAATGGCCAAAGAGGGACCGAATTCCAGCGATCGCAAGAAAACATCCGGGCGGCCTATGTACAACGAATATGAACTTAAGCTTGCAACTCCGGCAAAAGATGCCAGGAAGGCACACAGTGCAGTGATCCATCCATAATGCTCTTTAGCAAAGTCTAGCGCCCAGTAGATATCCTTGGCCTTATCCTTAGGTCGTTTAAAGTCCGTTCGCACTGAAAGCCTCTGGTAGCTTACTTAAAAGACCAATCATACAAGATTCAGATGTTCAGGCATGCGGGGCATAGAGCGCAGCAGCGCCAGGTCATCAGGCGAACGGCACTGCTACACGGTTTCAGAACTTCCCACCCAACGGGTATTCAATCGCCAGACGAATCTGATTGGCGTCCAGTTCGGCCTGCGCCGAATTCCCCCGATGGACCGCATGGCGCAGGGTAAACCCAAGGTTTTTCGCCGGTCCCGATTGCACCACGTACTTGGCTTGCAGATCACGTTCCCAATGCTTGCCACCCTGCCCGTAACCCAGCCATTTGTAACCACCGTTCGGGTCCATGTGACTGCCATCGATACCACTGCCGCGCACATACAGCGCACCGAAGGTCAGGCCGGGAACGCCGTAACCGGCCATGTTCAGATCGTAGCGGGCCTGCCAGGACGCTTCTTCGGGGGCGTTGAAGTCGGACAACGCCACCGCGTTGCTCAGGTAGATCGCGCCTCGGGTCACATAGTCGTAGGGCGTGTCGCCGTCGACCTTTTGATAACCCAGGCCGAAGCTGTGGGAGCCGACCTTGTAGGTGGAGAGAAAACTCCAGGTGGTGTTGTCGATACGGCCCGACAAGGCTTTGCCAGTGTCCTGGGTTCGATACAGATTGAGGTCAAAGATCAGGTCCTGGCCTTCGGCCAACGGCTGGGTGTAGACCGCGCCCAAGTAGTGCTGACGCCAGGTATCGTCATACACCGCGCTGAACAGGCTGGCGTTGAGTCCTTTGATCGAGGTGTTGCGCGCACCGATCAAGTCGAAACTGTTGCCCTGTTTGCCGTTGGAGTAATTGACCACGAAGCCCTGGTCATGGCTGGTGGCATTACGGTCGGTGCTCTCATTGAAGTGCCCGCCATACAACGTGGTGCCAGGCAGTTCGCGGCTGGTCAGCAGCCAACCGGTGGCGGTCTCGGGCAACAAGCGACTGTCTGATGAACCGAACACCGGGGTTTTCACTCGCTGCTCGCCGTAGCGTAATTCGGTGGAGGAAAAACGCAGCTTGGCCACCGCGCCGCCTCGGCTGAACTCGTCTTTGGGGTGACCTTCGTTGTCGACGCCCAACAGTCGGGCCTTGCCGGCGCGCCCGCCTCCGCTGTCCAGTTGCCAGCCGGAATACAGGTGCGCGTCCAACCCAAAGCCTACGGTGCCGGTGGTGAAACCCGAGGCCACATCGGCCATCAGACCATAAGCCCATTCCTCCGCCAGATCACTGCGCTGGGCTCGGGGTTTATAGGCGTTGCGCGCTCCATTGCTGAGCGAGCCGTGTTCATAATCGCGACGGTCATAGACGCTGCGGTTGAGCAGGTTCCATTGGCCGTCCTCTAAAAAACCTTTGGCATTGTCTTGTTCCGAGGCCTGAGCGAGCAGGCTTTGCCCTCCCAAGGCCAAAAGCAGGGCGTGCGTGGTTAACGTCTTCACAGTTTGACTCCTGGAAAATCAGTCGTACGTAGCGGGTCTGCAAGGTGTCCCGCCGAATGGGGGACACCGAAGGGCAATCAGAGGTATTTGAGAATCGCGATGTCGCGACGGCGCTGTTTGAGGTTGGCGAACCAGCGCGTAGGGAAGAACAGCAACACCCCGAGAATCACGCTCCACAGCCAGACCATGGGCAGGTCATCGAAGCCGTAATAGGTGCCCTGATTGGCGCCCCAGATCGCGACGGCCACCAGGTACATGGCCTTGAGCACGTACAGGTGCAGCAAATAGAAGAACATCGGCGCACCGCCGTAGATCGCCAGGGTCGCGGTGGACCAGCGATCCTGGGCCTTCTCGAACAACGCCAGAAGGATCAGCCCCAGGCCGAGGGTCGGCATCAGGAACATCAGCGACGGCGGGTACTTCTTCGCGCTCATGAAGCTCATGAACGTGCGCAGCGAGTCACCGGTTTGCACCCACGGCTTCTCGCCGTAAACGTTCAGGTAACGGATGAACACGAACGCCACCAGCAGGCCGACGCCGACTTTCAGCAACCGGGAAATCCGCTCGGCCGGTTCCATGTCCTTGCCGAACCATGGCCCGATGGCCCAGCCCAGCAGAATCACCCCGATCCATGGCAACACCGGATAGGTGGTGCGAGCCCGGGTGAACTCGGTGATGTCGATGAACACCCGCTGATGCAGGATCGACCACGGTACGAAGAACGGCGACTCCGGCCCCACGGTCACGCCATCGAGCAGGTTGTGCCCGGCGACAATCGCCACCCCGAGCACGATCAGCCAACCGCGCTTGAAGTGCAGCAACCCGGCGAGCACGATCATGCAGATACCGATGCACCAGATCACTTGCAGCCACAACGTCTTGGGCGGGAACTCGGCGTTCCAGGCAAAGCAGACGAACGTGAGCTCCAGAAACACCAGGAACAACCCGCGCTTGAGCAGGAACACCGATGTCTCGCTGGCCGTGTGTTTCTGGCTGTAGAGCCAGGCCGACAAACCGGTGAGGAAGATGAACACCGGGGCGCAGATCTCGCTGAGCATGCGGGTGAAGTACAAGTCCGGCGTGACACTCAGCGCATCGATCGGATCGGTGACCTGGCGGTGCAGCAGAAAGGTTTCCCGCACGTGGTCGATGAGCATCAAAAGCATGACGAAGCCGCGCAGGGCATCGATGGCCAGCATCCGGGTATTGGTTTTTGCAGCGCTGGTAGCAAGCGCAGGGGAAACACTTCCCGCCTGCCCTGCCACACCTGTAGATAGGGTCATATCAGTCACTCATGTCGTGGTCAGTGGACTACCGCTGGCTCAGCCCTGTTTTTTCAGCCTGGCAATTTCCGATGCCGGCAGCTGCGACGGCGCCCGCGGCAAGGGTACCTGACCTTCCTTCCGATAGAACGACAGCGTCGAACTGAAGCTCTTCACGTCAAAGGCTTCGGCCTGGCCCTGCGGGTTGACGCGCTCGCCAGAGACGTGGTCCTTGTGTTCGACGGCCACCACATAGGTGCCCTGCCAGGGCAGCTCGAAACTGACCTTGCCAGTCGCATCGGTGCGCCGGGTAAACACTTCACCGGAACCGGTTTCCAGCACCACGTCCTGATCGGCCAGGGGCTTGTTCGCATAGAACACCTGAAACTGCGCCTTGCCTGCATCAGCGACACCGGTGGGCACGATATCCAGGGTCAGTTCCGGGGGGCGCGCACGCAAGTCGCCGACCCAACGGGTGGCGGGCGTCCAGTAAGCCTTCAGGGTTTTATCGCCTTCGTGAAGGTCGAAGATCGGGTAATGCGCATCCTGGGCCAGCAGCGAGTCATCCGCTTTGGTTTGATGCGCCACCGCAAACGCCTGGCGCTGCAAGGTCAGGCTCAACGGTTGGGATTTGTTGCTGATCGACCAGCCCTTGAGTTGCCGGAACCGGTCCATCCCGCCCGGGGTGACTTCCAGCATGTTCTTGTCATATTCCCCGTAGTACAACGCCAGGGGTTGCCCCGGTGGCTGCTCGTACCAGATTTGATGCGCCTCGCTGCTGCTCGCCAGCATGAAGACGCCGTAACCCAACAGTGCTTTTTTTGCGTTGCTCATTCGCATTTTTTTGCGCTCCGATTGGTGTTGTTCCATGGATCGTTGCAGCCCTGCAACAACCTGCCCCTCTCTCTGAACGCAATTACAACGCAGGTTATTTTGCGCTTCGTCCCGAATTCATTGCTCATTACGTAAATGAAGACTGTTTTTGCCGCGTAAACAGCTCTTTATGCGGCCTGCGCCAGCGTGAAGCGTGCAGAGAGGTTCTGCGGCCCCCATGTCCAATCGAGGTGCATTCCCAAATACTTCATCGACAGACACGAAAAACCTGTGGGAGCGGGCTTGCCCGCGATAGCGGAATGTCAGTCAACGAATGTGTTGCATGTGACGCCGCCATCGCGGGCAAGCCCGCTCCCACAGGGAATGCGGCATCAGCCCGTCGCGCGCCTTTAAAAAAGGCGCGGCAGGCTGCCGGGGCATGGAATGGACGATGGATGTGTTCGCGGAGTCAGTTTCAGTGACGCAGTAATTTGCGCAGCGGCACGCCGTCCTTGAGCACGGGCGATTTGATGACGATGTAGCTGAAGTATTTGGAGATGCCGATGTTCTTGTCCAACAGGCTTTCAATCACTTCTTGATAGTGCTGGATGCTGCGGGTCATGAAGCGCACCAGGTAATCGTAGCCGCCGCTGATCAGGTGGCATTCGAGTACTTCATCGACCAGGCGGATATTGGATTCGAACTTGGCGAAGTCTTCGCGCTTGTGGTCGCTCAAGGTGATTTCGGTGAATACCGTGACCGAGTCGGTGATCTTGGCCAGGTTCAGGTGGGCCTTGTAGCTGGAAATATACCCGGCCGACTCAAGCCGTTTGACCCGTTGCAGGCAGGGGCTGGCCGATAGGCCCACGGCATCGGCCAGGCTGACGTTGGTCATGCGCCCGTCCTTTTGCAGCTCAACCAGAATGCTGATGTCGATCCGGTCCAGTTTTACTAAACCTTCCATTGCGTACCTCTTGACTGCCGTTTGTAAGACAATCTTCTAGCAAAATCAGCGCCGTAAAGACAGCTGATGCTGAGCCACCAGATCCGCCATGCTGTTGATGCAGTAATCCGCCGCGCACGGCGTCGGGTGTTTGCCCCGGCCGCGACAGATCAGGCAGACAGCGCCCGCCCCTTGTGGCCGGGCGGAAGGCCGGGTCACCTGGAGGATGGTTTTTACATCCAGCTCATTGGCCGCCAGCCAATCGTGATCCCGCAGCGGATTGCTGGCCAGAGAAATAAAATCGTCGGGCATGATCCCCAAGCGCTCGCACAGCAGGCCCCGATCCTCGGCATCGCGATCGCCATGCACCAGTAGCCGATAGAACTTGCGCAGGTACAGCATGGCGCCGGGCGCGTCTTCGAACAATGACCAACCCGCCACCGAGCGGGCAAAGCTCATGCCCTCCTCCCAACTGGCTTTGAGCCCCCAGCGCTCGGCCAATTGACGGTGGGCGAAGCACAGCAAGCCACTGAAACCCAGCTCGCCGAAGCGCGGGTACAGCGCATGCACCACTTCACTGAACTCGGCCAGCACCTGTGCCTTGTCCGGGTGACCGCCACGGCTGTCGAGCAGCGGCTGCAACGCCGTCCAGACCCCGGAATCGCGATCCACCAGGACCTCATCGCAATCGATCAGCAACGCTCGATAATCAGTCAGCCCCATGGTGTGTAAAGCCTCCGATGATGCATTCCATCAATCCATGCTCCATAAATGCTCACGGGCGATGCCTTGTGGCACCGCCCCGAGCAGGCGTGAGCTCAGTTCAAGACTCGTGCCAGTGCCGCGTCGAGAATCTGCAACGCTTCGTCCACCTGTGCTTCGCTGGTCACCAGCGGTGCGAGGAAGCGCAGCACGTTGCGGTACACGCCGCACTTGATCACCAGCAGGCCACCGGCCCGGGCTTCGTCGATCAGCCGTTGGTTGAGGTCGGCATCGGGGGTGCGCGCGTCATCATCCTTGATCAGCTCGATCGCCAGCATGAAGCCGCTGCCGCGCACGTCACCGATGCGCGGGTAACGGGCCTGCAAGCGCAACAGCCCTTCACGCAGGCGCTCGCCCAAGGCTTCGCCACGGGCCAGCAACTGCTCTTGCTCATAAGCCTCGATCACCGCCAGCGCCGCCGCGCACGACAGCGCGTTACCACCATAAGTCCCGCCAAGGCCGCCGGGCAATGGCGCGTCCATGATCTCGGCCTTGCCGACCACACCGGACAGCGGCAAGCCACCGGCCAGGCTCTTGGCCACGGTGACCAGGTCCGGCTGGATGCCGGCGTGCTGGAAGCCGAACCATTTGCCGGTACGACCGAAACCGGTCTGGATTTCATCGAGGATCAGCACGATGCCGTGTTTTGCAGTCAGGGCACGCAGGGCCTGAAGAAACTCTGTCGGTGCCGAGAGGAAACCGCCATCGCCCTGCACCGGTTCGATGATGATCGCCGCGACCCGCTCGGGCGCCACTTGAGTGGCCAACAATTCATCCAGCGCCTTGAGCGCCATGTCGCTGGTGACACCGCGATAGGCATTCGGATACGGGGTGTGGAAGACCTCCGGTGCGAACGGCCCGAAGTTCTGTTTATAAGGCTGGCTCATGCCAGTCAGCGTGGTGCCGAGCAAGGTCCGGCCATGGAATCCGCCGCGAAAGGCAATTACCGCCGAACGGTTGGTGTGGGCGCGGGCGATCTTCACCGCGTTTTCCACCGCTTCGGCGCCGGACGTGAAGAACGCCGCTTTATAAGATTCCTGGCCACCGATCATTTCGCACAGGCGCTGGGCCAGGTCGAGATAAGGCTTGTAGGCCACCACCTGGAAACAGGCGTGGGAGACTTTTTGCAGCTGCGCCTGCACCGCCGCGACCACCTTCGGGTGATTGTGACCGATGTTCAGCACACCGATACCGCCGACAAAGTCCAGGTAGCGCTTGCCGTCCACGTCCCACAATTCTGAACCTTGGGCCCGATCGATCACCAACGGATGCGCGGTAACCAGGCCACGTGGCACGAATTGATCGCGCTGACGGAGCAAATGAGGGGTTTCGTCGACTTTGCTGTTCATGGCATTTCCCATCGTGAGTCCGGCAACCGGGAAGTGGTTGCGATGGTGTTCAGGTTAAGGCTTGCGCGAAACGAACTACGCCGAACTTGCCCCCTGAGAAATTCGGATCGACTGTTTTCACCCCGCCAAACGGCAGATTCCTTCAGCCCGCCGAATCTGCCGGTGCGTGGCCGATACAACGTTACTCAACGCGTTAAACCCGCTGCTTTCGACAGATCCTGCGTTGGCGTTGCGCGATGATGGGCAGCCCCTTCACCTTTCAGGAATTGCCCATGGCCCTGCTGTATAAAGCTGACCCTGTGCGCGGCGAACAGTGGCAAGCGCTGTTCGCCGAACACGCCCCGGATATCGAATGGCGCGCGTGGCCGGACATCGGTGACCCGAAGGACATTCAGTACCTGGCCGCCTGGCAGGCACCCGACGATCTTGCGGTTGTGCTGCCCAATCTGCAGGTGCTGTTTGCCTTGTCCGCTGGCGTCGATCAACTCGACCTCAATCGCCTGCCGGCGAGCTTGCCGGTGGTGCGCTTGCTGGACCCCGGCATCACCCGTGGCATGTGCGAATACGCCAGTTTTGCCGTGCTCAGCCTGCACCGGGACATGCTGCGCTATCGCCAGCAACAAATGGCCCGCTGCTGGCAAGCGCACTTGCTGCAACCGGCCGCCAGGCGTCGGGTCGGGATCATGGGGCTCGGCGCTCAGGCGCAGCAGATTCTGGCAACCTTGCAACCGCTGGGTTTTGCCTTGTCAGGCTGGGCGCGCAGTGCCCATCAAATTCCGGGGGTCGATTGCTACGCCGGCAACCAGCAGCTGCCAGCGTTCCTCAGCCAGTGCGACATTCTGTTGTGTGTATTGCCGCTGACCGAACAGACCCAGGGCATTCTTGATCGCAGGTTGTTTGAACAACTGCCCCGTGGCGCAGCGCTGATCAACATGGGCCGTGGCGGGCATCTGGTGGAAGGTGATCTGCTCGAGGCGTTGGACAGCGGGCATTTGAGCGGCGCGGTGCTGGATGTGCTGCAGCAGGAACCGGCACCGGTGGATCATCCGTTCTGGCACCACCCGCAGATTCTGCTGACACCACACATCGCGGCGATGACCCAGCCAGATAGCGCCTTTGAGGTATTGCTGGAGAATATTCGCCGACATCAACGGGGGGAGCCGATGCTCGGGGAGATCGATCGGGCGCAGGGTTATTGATCGTTTTGTGGCGAGCGAGCTTGCTCGCGCTGGGCTGCGTAGCGGCCCCAAGAATCTGACAACCATTGCCGATTTTTGTGAGTGCTACGCACTCAAGCGGGAGCAAGCTCCCTCGCCACAGGTTTCTCTGACTTAAAAGGCACCCGCTATGTTTAGTGAGTTGCAGAAATACTGTTATCGCAGGAGAAGGACTGCCTTCCTTGCCGTATCAGTCGCTCCTGCATCCGCTGGCAACGCTCCCGTTCCTGCTGCATCGAACGATCGATGCTGATATTGCCGGTCTGCTCCGGTGGTTTGCCGTCGCCCAGGCGCACAGTCACCCAGGGCTGTTCCGGCTGGAGCTGAAAGCGGCTTTTTTCTTCGACGGGCGTGGTGGGTTTGGTGGTTTGGATCGCGGCCGGTTTCGGCAGTTGATCAGAGGTGACCCCGTAACGGGTCAGAATCGAGCTCTGAGGCAGTTCTGCGGCGGCGGTTGCCGATAACAAGGCCAGCGCCAGACCGAAGGTGTACCTCTTGCTGTTACTCACGTTGCAAAATCTCCTGTACTCAATGGCGGCATGCAGCACCGGCGTCATAGGGATAACGCGTGGATGGGCTGATGGTTTAGTGCCAGATTCCTGTTGGTGCAGGTATTGGAGTTCGAGAGTGACCGGTGGGTCACATAGACAGGCAGGTTTACCGCGTTATCGTTCATCGCGGGCAAGCCCGCTCCCACAGGGATTTGATGCGGACACAGATTTTGTGAACATCACCAACCACTGTGGGAGCGGGCTTGCCCGCGATAGGGCCCTGACAGGCGCCCCGCTACCCTCAGGCGATCACAATCGCGCTACCAGACAAACTGTCCAGCCCGACACCCACCAGGGTCACCGAATCAGTGCCAAATGTGAGCAACGTATCCTGCCCCACCGCCGTGGCATGGGCCCGATAATCTTCGTTTGGCGCAACGCCCTGAACCCCGAGGAACACCAGTTTGTCGTTGGTTTGATAACCCACCACCCGGTCCTGGCCAAACGCCCCGCTGAACAGGAACGTGTCGACCCCGCCGCCTGATACCAGCAGGTCATTACCCGCCCCGCCGACAAACACATCGTTGCCGATGCCGCCGATCAAATGGTCGTTGCCGTCCAGGCCAAACAGCCAGTCGCCGGTTGCATGCGCATTGAGGGTGTCGGCGCCGGTCGTGCCCTTCACGCTTGAGGCGTACTGGGTCAGGTTGCTGCCGGTCACAAGGCCATTGGCGGTGACGCTGTGGGTCACGTCATCCTTGAACACCCCCCAGAGAAAACCCGGCTCCTTGGTGACGATGCTGCCGATGTCGCGGGTGATGCTGATGCCGCCATTGGCGTCGCGCACGTACAGGTTGCCGGCACCGTCATTGGCAAAGGTGAAGTTCTTCACCGACTGTTGCAGGTCCAGCACGTTGCTGCCCTTGCCGCCCAACAGGATGTTGTAGCCACCGCCATCGCGGAAGGTGTCGTTACCGTCGCGGCCTTCCAGGTAGTCGTTGCCCTTGCCGCCCTGGATCAGGTCATTGCCGTCGCTGCCGATGATGAAGGTACTGCCTTTATGGGTTTCGGCGTTGCGGTTCAAGTCCTGGACCCAGGTGTTGCTGCGCGCCGGGTCCGAGAGGTTGGCGACGATGATGGTCGAATCCTTGCTGGTCAGGTCGTAGAACTGCGACTCCAGCACGCGGGTCATGCCGTCGCCGTAACCGGTGGGCAAGTGCGAGATCCAGGTGGGGATGTTGAGGATCGAATACGGCAGCACGTTCCACGCCGTCGAGGCGTAGTGGTCGTTGAAGCTGACGATGTTATCGGTCGTCGAATCCTTGGCGGCATCGTGCACGCCTACCGAGGCCAGGTTGAACGACGAGCCATCGAGGGCGCGGAACACCGGGTCGTTTTCATAACCGATGTTCAGCACTTTGTCGCTGCTGCTTTGGGTCGGTGAGGCGTAGGCGATGTAGTTGGAATCCTGGTAAAAACCGGACCACTTATCGCTGCTCAAGTCCGCCAGGCTATTGACCGCCAACCCGCCGAGGCTGTGGCCGCTGACCAGTACGTCCTTGCCCGACAGCCCATTGGCCTGGGCAAATGCTGCAACGTCACCGAGCAGATTGCCGAAGGCTTCACCTACGTAGTTTTTCGCATAATCCTTTGGCCCTAGCGCTGCCATCAGGTCGTTGATCACGTCGCCGATGGAGTCGCCGATCTGGATTTCCCGCGGGCCGCTGGTGCCGCGGAAAGCGATACCGATTTCGGTGAGATGGCCCTGGCCATCGTACTTGCCGAGGATCTCGACTTGAGCGCTGGTGTAACCGGCCTTCTCGCCGAAGAAGGTTCCACGAGCGTCGGTCTTGCCGTCATAGCCCAATTGCGCGGCGGTGATCGGCGTCCAGCCGGCTTTTTGCACGGCTTCGAGAGCGGCTTTTTCCGAATCGGGGTTCCAGGGAATGCCGGGAATGACGCCCTGGGAATCGGTGCCGCCGATCAGCGCGGTGACCAGAGTTGCCGGCAAGCCCAGGCCGAAGCCGTTTTGCTGGTAACCGGTGGCGAAACCGTTGTCGAGGTTGTGATAGGAATACAGCGTGATCGCCATGGCGTCGCTGAACAACGCCTTGGAGTCTGCTGTGCCGAAGTTCTTGTAGTCATACACACCCATTGGTATTGCCTCTCTCTTTGTTGGAATTGTCAGAGATAGCTCACAGCCAGGACGCCTCAATCACGAGGCGCCCCGGAGCCTTTAGTGCATGCAGCTTTTACGCAAACGTAATTCCCGAAGCCGAGAGATTATCCAGACCTACGCCCACCAGCGTTACGGCGTAATCGCCAATCTTGAGCACAGTGTCGTTGCCGGCCTGGGTCGCGTGCTGGGTGTAGTCATACCCCTGCCCCGCGCCCTGGACGCCCATGAACACCAGTTTGTCGCTGCCCTGATAACCATTGATCGCGTCGAAGCCGAAGGCCCCGCTGAACAGGAAGGTGTTGTTGCCGCCCCCCGAGGCCTGCATCACGTCATTGCCCGCGCCACCAACGAAGGTCACATGGCTTTTGTCGCTGCGTAGCAGATCGTCGCCGGCGTTGCCGAACAGCCAATCGCCATCCAGCGTCGCCGCCAGCGTGTTGCCGTAGGCATCACCGTTGAGCGAGTGGTTGTAGTGGGTCAGTTCCGTGCCGTTGAGCAAACCGTTGGCGGTGACGTTGTAGGTCACCTCCTTGCTGCCCCACCACGAACCCGACTCCTTGCTCACCAGCGCGCCAATGTCGCGGGTCATGCTGATGCCACCGTAGGCATCGCGCACGTACAGCGTGCCGTCGCCATCATTGGCAAAGCTGAAGTTCTGCAACGGTTTTTGCAGCTCGAAGGTGTTGCTGCCCTTGCCACCCAGCAGCAGGTTGTAGCCACCGTCATCGCGGAACCGGTCGTTACCGTCACGACCTTCGATGAAGTCATTTCCCGCGCCGCCCTTGAGCCAGTCGTTGCTGTCGGTGCCAATGATGAAGGTGCTGCCGGTGTGCGGCTCGCCGCTACGGCCCAGGTCCTCGACCCAGGTGCTGCCTCGGGACGATTCCGACAGGTTCGACACGATCAGCGTCGAGTCCTTGTCGGTGAGGTCGTAGAAGCGCGAGTCGATCACCCGGTTCAAACCGTCGGCATAGCCTAACGAACCGTGGGCCGACCAGTTCAGCGGATTGAGGATGCTGAACGGCACCAGGTTCTGCGCGGTGGAGGCGTATTGGTCATTGAAGTTGACGATGTTGTTGGTCGCCGACTCCTGATGACCGTCGTGCTTGCCCAGCGAGCCACTGCTGAAGGTGGTGCCGTCGAGCACTCGAAACACCGGGTCGTTTTCGTAGCCGATGTTCAGCACGTTGTTGCCGGTGGCGCTTTGGGTCGGAGAGGCGAAGGCGATGTAGTTGGCGTCCTTGAAAAAACCGCCCCAGTTATTGCCGCTCAACTCCGCGAGGCTGTTGACCCCCAACCCACCGAGGCTATGCCCGCTGACCAGCACGTCCTTGGCACTCAAGCCATGGGCGATGGCGAACGCGGCGACGCTTTTCAGCAAAGTATCGAAGGCGTTTTTCGCGTAGTTCGTCGCGTAATCCACCGGGCCGACCGCGGCCAGCAGATTATTTTTCATGTCGCCGAAGGTGTCGCTGTAGCCCAGGCCGCCGGTGCCACGGAAAGCGATTCCGATACCGATCAGCTTGCCTGCCCCGTCGTATTTACCGAGCACTTCGGCTTCGGCGCTGGTGAAGCCGTCCTTCTCGCCATAGAAGGTGCCTTGAGCCCCGACGTTGCCCTGATAGCCCAACGCTGCAGCGCCAATCGGCGCCCAAGCGGTCGCCGGCAGTGGCTGACCGGTGGGCGTGTACGCGTAGAGCGTCAGCGCGATCGCGTCGGAGTACAGCGCTTTGCCGGCCTCACTGCCGGCATTTTTGTAATCAAACAGTCCCATCTTCTTGCTTCCTTAGCGTCAAATCAGAACTGCCAGTCCAGGGTCAGGCCTACACCGTGGTCTTTTTCCCGGGAGCCGAGCAGCCCGTTGTAATCCAGGTTCAAACGGGTATCGCGGCCCAGCGCCAATCCGGCACGGGCACCGACCACCGCGGCATTGCGGTCCATGGACACGCTTTGCACGCTGAACGCGGTGTTGCCGTTGACGAAGGCCAGGTGGTCTTCGGAACGGGTGTTGCTCAGGTTGTGTTGCCAGCCGAGCGTGCCGGACAGTTCCAGCTGTTGCTGGTCGGACAACGCAATGGCTTTGCTCGCCCGCAAGCCAAGGGTCGAAAGCACCACGTCGCGGTTGTTTTCCCCGCCCTTGAGTGCAGCGGCGTCACCTTTTTCGCTGAAGCTTTCAGTGTTCAAGTGCACGTAAGCCAAGTTAACGAATGGCTCCAGAGCGATCGGTTGCAGGTCCAGGCGATACGCCGCTTCGGTGAACAGTTGCGCGGAGGTCGCATCGCGTTTGGATTTCTGCTTGCCGCTGACACCGTTAAATTGCAGGTCACGTTTGACGTCGATGCGATGCCAGCTGTAAGCGCCACCGACGCTCAGGCGCAACGCGTCGATTTCATGGCCCAGGTACGCACCCAAGTGGTAGCTGTCGACCGAGGCCGACGAATGTGTGCCATCGCCCATGCTCAACGAGCTGTCGCTATAACCGGTGACGAAACCCAGTCGGGTATCTTCAGTGATCAAGCCATCGACACCGGCCAGCAGCCCGCCAATGGAGCTGTTGGAACTGGCGTTATCATGCCCGCCATCGCTCTTGCCCCAGGCGCCGAGCACTTTGAGCCAGGCGTTGCTGCGGTCATCGGTGGGAGCCCCGGCGTCGAACAAATCGTGCTCACGCAGACGCTCGCCGACTGCATCGCGCAGGTAACGGCTGTCGTTAATCAGCAGCGTGCCGATTGCCGGATGAATCTCACCAGAGAGTTGCTGGAACGCTTGCTGCGCGACAGCGGCGGTCGGCGACAACAGCAGGGTTTCGTAGAGCGGATTGCCTGCGCCCAACTGCTCGGCGGCAGCGGCCACGGCGCGTTGGTTCGGGGTTTGGCCAACGCTGGTGAAGGAGGTCGCGTTGCGCACCACCGCCAATTGAATGCCGCCAGCGGAGTAGTCGAGGGTGCCGCCGAGGAACAGGTAGTCCGGCACCACCGCACCGAAACGCCCTTCGATTCCACCGGCCGCTTGCAGGATGTTGTACTGATTGCCGAGCAGAGATTTCGCTTCGCTGGTGGTCAGCAATGTCGGGCTGTTTTCCAGAGACAGGCTAACCGTTGCGCCTTCGATCACAGCCTTGCCGCCGGCAATGATCTGGTCGCTGCTGGTGGGCGACAGCTCTACGGCGTAGGTCGAGCCAGGCTCGAAAGTCACGTCGCCCGCCACCTGCAAGGTACCGATGGAGTTGCCGGGGGCCACGGTACCGCCGCTTTTCGCGGTCAGCGCCGCGATGCTGCCGTTACCGCCGAGGATCCCGCTGTCATTGACGGTGACGGCCGACAGCAGCGAACCGTTGATGGCCAATCGGCCCTGATTGACCAAGGTCGGGCCGGCGTAGGTATTGGCGCCGGTCAGCACCAGTGTGCCGATGCCCTGCTTGGTCAGGCCACCATGGCCGGAAATGTCGTTGCGCCAAACGTCGAGCCCGCAATGCACGTCATTGCACACACGCTCGGTGGGTTTGCCGGCGTCGATGATCGCGCCGATGCCTGGCAAGTCCGCGACAAACTGGCTGGAGCCGTAGGCGCCGTCGATGCGAAATTCTTCGGGAATGTCCTGCTCGGTCACGAACATCGCCGGGCCATCGATGCCTTTGCGCAGGTTGATCATGCCCCAGCCGTACAGCGAGTCGACGCCGGGTGCGCCGAGGTCGGTGGCGGTGGTGCGCAGTACGCTGGCGACTTGCGCGCCGGTCATGTACGGGAAGCGCTCCATCAATACCGCCACCGCGCCTGCTACGTGCGGCGCCGCCATGGAGGTGCCGTTGTAATTGGCGTAGCCGGTAGTCAGGTCATTGGCATTGGTGCCGCTGATGATCGAGCTGTAGATGCGGCTGCCCGGTGCCGATACGCAGAAGCTCGCGGTGTAGCCGCAGCGTGACGAAAACGTACTGATGTTGTAAGGGTCGGGGCTGCTGGTGTCCGGATTCCTCTGCAACGCGGCGACGGTCATCCAGTTCGGCGCGATCTCCGGGACGAAGTAGCCGAGGCCGGCGATGGCGTCCGGGTTGTTGAGGTTGTAGTCGTTGCCGGCTGCGAAGATCGTGACGATGCCGCTGCGGGCCGCCGCGATTGCGCCGTTGTAGGCACCGCCGGGTTTGGTCCCCAGCAAGGTCTGGATCTCGTTGAACTGCAGTTGCGCGTCTTGCATGGTGAAGTGCGGGTACGCCGGGTCCCGACCACCCAGGTCGAAGCGATCAGTGATGCCGATGCCCCAGCTGTTGTTGATGATCCGCGCGCCGCTGGCGATCAGGGCATCCCAACCGGCCTTGTACACCGCGCCGTCGTTGCCGCGAATGATCCCGTCTTCCGGGCCCGGGTCGCCGTTGTCGGCGCTGATGATTTGCGCACCAAAGGCGACGCCGTGCATCGGCCCGCCATCGCGACTGCCCGCGGCGATCCCGCCAACGTGAGTGCCGTGGGCACCGAGTTTGCCGTTGGAGCCCACCGAGGGCGAACCGTCATACAAAAAGGCATCCCCGGCTTTGACCGGAATGTACGGGTCGGTGTATTCGCGGATGCCACTGGTGACCAGGGTTATCACCTTATTGGCCCCGGAAAACTCCGGGTGCAAGGCGTAAACCGGTTGATCGAAAATCCCCAGCTTCACGCCTTTGCCGGTGTAACCGGCGGCATAGGCCTCCTGAGCGTTGATCGCCCCCAGCCCCCAATCGGCGTTGAACTCGGTGCTGCGCCAGCTATCGGGATCACCTGTCCTGCCGTTTTCCACGTAGGGCGCCGCGTGTGCGGTGCCCAGGGTGGCCAATGCGCAGAGCAAGGCGCGATTGAGGTTTTTTAAAGTAGTAAACGTGCTGCCCGACCGAGCGGGCGAATTGTTGTTTTCAGCTCTCATCCAGCGACCATCCTTAGTTATGTTGCCAAAATCCTTGTGCCTCAAGGCCTGCCCAATCCTGCCAGTCAAGGCGCGGAACCTGTGGGAGCGGGCTTGCCCGCGAAGGCGGTTTGCCAGACAACATTAATGTCGACTGATACGCCCTCTTCGCGGGCAAGCCCGCTCCCACATGGATTGCGCCAAGCCCCCTCGCCACAACCGGTGTTTACCGGATTAAAACTGCCAATTGAGACTCAGCCCGACGCCGTGGCTCCTCTCGCGGTTGGCCAGTTGGCCGGTGTAATCGAGGTTCAACCGAACATCCCGGCTCAAGGCCAGGCTGGCATGGGCGCCCACCAGCGCCGCATCGCGAACCAGTGGCGAGCTTTGAACCACGAACGGAGTGCCACCGCTGGCAAACGCCAGGTGTTCCTCGGAATCGGTGTTGCTCAGGTTGTGCTGCCAACCGAGGCTGCCGCTCAGGTCCAGCTGTTGCTGACCGGACAGCGTTACTGTTTTCAGTGCGCGTACGCCCAGGGTGCTGAGTACCGCGTCACGCCGGTCGCCGCTGTTTTTGAGCGCCGCTGCGTCACCTTTTTCGGTGAAGCCCTCGGTGTCGAGGTGCACGTAAGCCAGATTGGCGAATGGCTCCAAGGCCAGTGCTTGCAGGTTCAAGCGATAGGCCGCTTCGCCGAATAGCTGGGTGGTCCCGGCGTCGACTTTGGCTTTCTGTTTGGCGCTGACGTCGCCGTATTGCAGGTCACGTTTGACGTCGGCCCGATGCCGGCTGTAGGCCCCCCCGGCACTCAGGCGCCAGGCGCCTATTTCGTGGCCGGCATAGGCGCCCAGGTGATAGCTGTCGACCTGCCCTGATGAATGAGTTCCGGAGCCCATGCTGGCCGAGCTGTCGCTATAACCGGCGACCAGGCCGACACGGGTTTCGTCATCCACTGCGCCATCGACACCGGCCAACAAACCGCCAATCGACGTGGTGTAGCCGGCGGTGTCATGGCTGTCATCGGTCTTGCCCCAGGCGCCCAGTGCTTTGATCCAGCCGTTGCTTCGGGAACCGCTGGCTTCGTTGAGACGCTCACCGACCGCATCGCGCAGATAGCGACTGTCATTGATCAACACCGAGCCCAGCGCCGGGTAGATTTCCCCCGACAACTGCTGGAAGGCCTGTTGCGCTGAACTGGCGGTCGGCGACAGCAATAGGCTTTCGTAGACGGCGTTACCCGCGCCAAGCCCTTCCACAGCGGCCGCGACATTACGCTGGTTCGGCGTTTGCCCGACGCTGGCGAAGGTCGTGGCGTTACGCTCAACGCTCAACTGAATGCCAGTCACGGCGTAATCGAGGCTGCCGCCGATGAACAGGTAGTTGGGCAGCACCGCGCCGAACTGGCCTTGAATCCCGCCCGCCGCTTGCAAGATGTTGTACTGATGGCCCAGCAGGCTTTGCACTTGTTGGGTGCTGAGCAAGGTCGGGCTGTTTTCCAGGGACAGGCTCACGGTAGCGCCGCTGATCGTGGCCGTACCGCTGGTAATAATCTGGTCGCTGCTGGTGGGTGACAGTTCGACGGCATAAGTCGAACCTGGCGCAAACGTCACATCGCCACTGACTTGCAACGTACCGATGGAGTTACCGGGCGCCACTGTACCGCCGGCATTGGCGGTCAAGGCAGCAATCCGTCCGTTACCGCCGAGGGTGCCGCTGTCATTGACGGTCACCGCCGACGTCAGCGAGCCGTTCACCGCCAGCAAACCGCCGTTGACCGTGGTCGGGCCGCGATACGTGTTGTCGCCCGTGAGCATCAACCGCCCGGCACCGGACTTGATCAGGCTGCCTTCGTAGACTCGGTTGGCGGCGGCGGAATCGCGAGCGGTGCCCACCGCATAATCGGTCTGATCCTGCTGACTGGCGCCAGCCGCGATACCGTTCTCCCAGCCTTTGTCCTTCAACGTCTGTTGCCAGGCGCTGCGTTCGGCGGCGTCTTCGGACTGACGCTGAATCAGCGCCTTGTCCGAAATGTCATTGCTCCAGACATCGCTTTGCCCGGCCCCCAGATTGGCGTCGAACGACCCGAGCAATTGCCCCGGCCCGCGCATCGCCCGTTCGAGGTTGGCCACGCCCCAACCGATGCGCGTACTCGGTGCCTCGGTGATCGAGCCGTCGAGCTGGGTCGCGGTGGTCAGCAGCACCTCCAGCGCCTGCTGGTTGTTCATGTACGGATAGCGTTCCATCACCAGTGCCAGTGCCCCGGTGGCATGCGGCGCGGCCATGGAGGTACCGGACTTGATCGCGTAACCGCCACCGGGAATGGTGCTGTCGATCTTCGCGCCCGGGGTGGTGATACACCAATACTTGGCGATCCCGCACTGGTTGTATTTCTGCTGGTTGCTTTGATCCAGCCCCGACACCGCCAGCCAGTGGCCTTCCAGGTCGGGTTGAAAATACGGCAAGGCCGAACGCACGCTGGCATTCGGGTAACCGCTGTTGCCGGCGCTGAACACATTGATCACTCCGCGACGCGAAACGTCGGCGGCGGCGTCGAGCCAGGTGCCTTTGTTCCAGTGCTGGGCGTAGGCAGCATGCAGATCGTCGAGGGTTCGGTAGTTGACGTCTGGCGGCTGGCTGCCCCAGCTGTTGTTGATCGCGCGGACACCGGCATCCGCCAGGGCGTTATAGACCGCTTTGAAGTAGCGCGGGTCGGGGTTGGGGCCAAACAGGAAACTATCGTTCTTGTTGGTGTTGCCGACGTAGATTTGCGCGTTGTACGCCACACCGTGCATGCCGGTGCCATCCCGGGAAGCGCCCATGGTGCCGGTGACGTGGGTGCCGTGGGAGTCGTTGTTGGTGTTGAGCGTGCCGTCGACGTTGAACGCTGAGCCGTCGACATAGCTGCCGCTGGCCGTCACCGCGTGATAACGGTCTGCGGCAAATTCGGGATGGCTGGAATCGAAACCGGAATCCAGCGCGCCGATTTTCACGCCCTTGCCGGTGATGCCGGCGGCATAGGCTTGATCGGCCTGCATGCGCG
Organism: Pseudomonas sp. GW822-FHT02E03; assembly: GCF_058802325.1. Classification (NCBI taxonomy): domain Bacteria; kingdom Pseudomonadati; phylum Pseudomonadota; class Gammaproteobacteria; order Pseudomonadales; family Pseudomonadaceae; genus Pseudomonas; species Pseudomonas sp. GW822-FHT02E03. Next base: position 50,926 of record NZ_JBXAOA010000003.1, read on the forward strand.
CCAGTCCCCAATCGCGCTGGAACTCTGTCGAGCGCCAACTGGCTGCGTCGCCGGGTTTGCCGGTTTCCAGATAAAGCGCCTGGGCTGGGCCTGGTACTGATGAAATCAGGAGCAATAGCGTGCCGACCGACATCGGCTTGATCTGTACATCCATGTGCATGACTCTCGCTTTCTTGGCGTTTTTAGAGTTGTAGTCCCCAGTCCTGGGGCGGCGGTGCTGTGTTTCTGTGTTTCTGTGTTTCTGTGTTTCTGTGTTTCTGTGTTTCTGTGGCGAGGGAGCTTGCTCCCGTTCGGTTGCGCAGCAACCGCCATTGGGCCTGCTTCGCAGTCCAGCGGGAGCAAGCTCCCTCGCCACAATGTTTTCTATGCGCTACTGAGCTTTCGAGCCCTGGCCGAAGGCCTCATCCACCTTGGCCAGGTCCTGGTCGCCCAAGGTTCCGGCGTAGTAATGCAATTTGGTCCAGGCCATCAAATAGTCGTAGCGCGCCTGGGCCAGGTCCCGGCGGGTGGTAAACAGTTGTTGTTCGGCATTCAGCGCATCGAGGTTGACCCGTTCGCCGCCCAAAATGCTTTGTTTGGTCGAGATCACTAGCGCTTCCGCCGACGTCAACGCCTTCTGATAAGCCCGCAGTTTATTAACCCCCGACAGGCAGGCGCTGAACTGGCGGCGCAACTGGATCAAGGTTTCCCGGGTCTTGCCATCCAGCTCGTACTCGGCCTGTTCCATGGTGCGGCTGGCTTGCCGGGTCGAGGCCGAGACGCCGCCGCCGGCATACAGCGGCACGTTGACTTCAATGCCAATGGTGTTGGTGTCGTAGCGCTGGTTGTAGGTGTTGCCGCTTTCCGATTCGTTCTGGCGCACCGAGGCATAGGCGCTGACTTTTGGCAGGTGGCCGGCGCGGTTGCGTTCGACTTCGTAGCGCGCCACTTCCACCGCCTGGCGCTGGGAGGCCAGGTTCGGGTTGTTGGCCACCGCCATCTCGTGCCAGGTGTCGTAATTGGCCGGTTGCAGGGTGAAGGTCTGGAAGTTCTGATCCAGTGGTGTCAGGTCGGCAATGTCGATGGTCGGCACGCCAATCAGTGCGCCCAGCTCACGCAGGGCCGCATCCTGCTCGTCCCGCGCCTCGATTTCCTCGGCGGTCGCCAGTTCATAACGTGACTCGGCTTCGAGGATATCGGTGCGCGTGCCTTCGCCTTGGCGGAACATTTGCTCGTTCTGCTGAAACTGCTGCTCGAAGGCTTTTTTCTTGGCCCGGGCAATGTCGATCTGATCCTGAGCGAACAGCGCCTTGGTGTAATTCTCCAGCACGCGAACCAGCAGCTCCTGGCTCTTGCCACGAAAGTTTTCGTCAGCGAACAGCGATTGCGCCACGCCTTTGCGGTACGCCGCGTACGCCTCGTAGTCGAGCAGCGGCTGTTGCAGGGTCAAGGTCGAGCCGTAACTGCTGTAGTTGCGGTCCTCGGTGAAGTCTGGTCTCCCCTCATTAATTTGAGTGACCTTGGAGGTGTTACGCCCCTTGTTGTAGTTGTAACCAATCCTGGGTAGCAGCCCGGCGCGGCCGATGGCACGGTTTTCAAGGCCGGCATCGCGCTCCTTGATGGCGCCGAGGAACACCGGATCATTGCGTAGGGCTTGCTCATAAATGTCGAAGGGCCCCATGGCCATCGCACTGTTGCCCGTCAGCAACGCCAGGGTCGCTGCGAGCAGGGAAAGCTTATTCATACAGCCGAACATCCTTATTCCTCGGTCAACGCGGAGCCTGCCCGGTCGAGCAGCGGTTTGAACAAATAGTTGAGGAGTGAACGTTCACCGGTACGCACGAACATTTCTGCCGGCATGCCCGGTTTGATCACCAGACCGTTGAGTTTTTCCATGGCCTGATCACTGACGCTGCTGCGCAGCACGTAGTACGGCACACCGGTTTTTTCATCGACCATCTGGTCGGCGGAGATCAGGCTGACTTCGCCGGGAACTCGCGGGGTACGGCTCTGGTTGAACGCGGTGAACAGAATGTCCACCGGCAAGTGCGTGCCGACCTTGTCGATCAGGTTAATCGGCAGGTGCCCTTCCACTTCCAGGCGTGTGCCTTGCGGGACGATCTCCAGCAGCGTGTCGCCCTGACGCACCACCGCGCCTTCGGTATGAACCCCAAGGTTGACGGCGATGCCGTCGGCGGTGGCGATGATTTCGCTGTGTTGCAGGTCGAAGCCGGCAGAGGTCAATTGCTCTTCCAGGGTCACGCTTTTGAGTTGCGCGTCGGCCAGTTGGCTGCGGACTTCCTTCTGGTATTCCTCGCTGTGCTGTTGCAGTTTCAGCCGGGACTCAAGGATGCCCTGCTCCACCCGACCGCTTTCGCCGGAGTTTTCTGCCAGCTGTTGCTGCACTTGCGACAACTGACGCTGGTAATCCATCAAGCGGTTGCGCGGGATGTAGCCGTTGTCCGCCAAGGGCTGAAGATTGCTCAACTGTTGTTGCAGGGAACTGGCCTGGGCCGTCAGGTCGATGCGTGCGCGGCGCATGCCGGCCAGTTGCGCGCTGGCGCCTTCGATGTTCGCGCGCAGGGCCGCTTGCTCACGGGAAAAGGCTTCGCGACGGCTGCTGAACAATTGCCGTTGGCCTTCGAGCACCAGGGCCAGACGCGGGTCAGGATCGTTGCTCAGTTCGGCGGGGAAATTCACCTGCTTGAGGTTGTCCCGCTCACTCTGCCAGCGTGCCAGGCTGGCCCAGGCCATGCGGTACTGCGCTTGCAGCGATTGCACGTCGGCCGCGACCTGGGTCTGGTCGAGACGAAACAGTGGCTGGCCCTGCTTCACCACCTGCCCTTCGCGCACCAGAATCTGGCTGACCACGCCGCTGCTCATTGACTGCACGGCTTTGCGCTTGCCCGAAACCACGACGGTCCCCTGCACCGGAATGCCTTGATCGAGCGGCGCGAGGCTCGCCCACGTGAAGAAACTGCCGGCACCGACAATCGCCAGAATCCAGCCCATGCGGGCGAAGAAACGCGCGTCGCGCTCAGGGCGTTCGGCGATGTAGTCGTGTTCCATCGTCGCTTCGCTGTCGTCGTTCATGCGTGTGCTGCTCATACACCCGAATTCCTTGTCGTGGGCTGATACTGCCGGCTCATGCTGAGCCCGCCCGGTGCCTGTGCAGTTTTTTCACGTTGCTGCTCCTGAGCGCCGGACAGCGCCTTGAGCACTTCCTGGCTTGGACCAAAGGCCTGCAAACGACCTTCGTTGAGCACCAGCAACTTGTCGGCCTGGGCCAGGGCTGAAGAGCGATGGGTAACCAGAATCACGCTGGTGCCCCGGGCCTTCATGTGCGCGATGGCGCCGGCCAATGCCGCTTCGCCGACGGTGTCGAGGTTGGAGTTCGGTTCATCCAGCACCACCAGGCTAGGATTGCCGTACAGCGCGCGAGCCAAGGCTACGCGTTGCTTCTGGCCACCGGACAAGCCGCTGCCGTCCTCGCCCAGCACGGTGTCGTAGCCTTGCGGCATGCGCAGGATCAGTTCATGAACGCCGGCCTGTTGCGCGGCTTCGACGACTTTTTGCGGATCCGCCTCACGGAATCGAGCGATGTTCTCGGCGATGCTGCCGCTGAACAGTTCGATGTCCTGGGGCAGATAACCGATGTAAGGGCCGAGGTCGTCGCGGTTCCAGCGATGAATGTCCGCGCCATCGAGCCGCACCGTGCCGCCGAGCGTCGGCCAGACGCCGACCAGCACTCGGGCCAGGGTCGATTTACCCGAACCGGAAGCACCGAGTACGCCCAGCACTTCCCCGGCGCCCAGGTTGAAATTGACCATGTGCAAGGTCGCTGCCCGTTGCCCCGGCGGGCCGGCGCTGACTTGCTCGAAGGTGATCTGGCCTTTCGGCGCCGGCAGCGCCATGGCCTCGTCAGTCGGCGGGTAGGCTTGTAGCAAGGCGTCAAGACGGCGGTAAGCGAGTTTGGCGCCGCTCCACTGTTTCCACACGGCGATCAACTGATCGATGGGGCTCAGCACCCGTCCCATCAGGATGGAGCCGGCGATCATCATCCCGGCGGTCATATCACCCTGAATCACCAATAAGGCGCCCAACCCCAGGACCAGGGATTGCAGGCACAGGCGCAGGGTTTTGCTCAGGGAACTGATGACCGCGCCGGTGTCACTGGCCTGATTCTGCAAGCCGAGAAAACGCGAGTGCACCTGGAACCAGCGCTTGCGCAAGACACCGAGCATGCCCATGGCCTGAATGGTTTCGGCGTTGTGCAGGTGACTGGTGGCCAGTTGGCTGGATCTTTGGGAAAAACCCGCGGCTTCGCCCAAAGGCTTTTTGGTCATGGCCTCGTTGAGGCAGGCCAGCCCGATCAGCAGTACCGCGCCCGCGGTGGCCAATACGCCGAGCCAGACGTTGAACAGAAAGATCACAAACAGATACACCGGAAACCACGGTGCGTCGAAGAAGGCAAACAGCGCCGGGCCGGTGACGAATTGGCGAATATGGGTCAAGTCGCCCAGGGATTGCCCCGCGTTGCCCTCGCCCTTGAACAGGTTGCGCTCGAAAGCGGCTTGATACACCCGCAGGTTGAAGCGGCGCTCCAGTTGGCTGCCGATACGGATAACAATGAAGCTGCGCACGATTTCCAGCAAACCGATAAAAGCGAAGAACCCGACCACCATCAACGACAACATTGCCAAGGTGGTTTCGTTTTGCGAAGACAGTACCCGGTCATAGACCTGCAGCATATAAATCGACGGGACCAACATCAGCACATTAATCAGTGCGGTAAAACACCCGACGCTGATCAGGATGCTCTTATAGTCGCCCAGTGCCTTGAATAACGGTGCGGTGGCCGGACTCTTCGCCATCTTCATTGGTTTTTCCTGAGGTATTAATCCTCGCCTTACTTGACGAGGTTCCAATTAACTGTCCGCACATGGGTCGAGACGTTCTTTTGCCGATATCGCTTACACATTAATAACAACTCTTTGTTTTCTTCAAAGAGCTCCGGTTATTGATCTGCTGCTTATAACGGCAATAACGAGCTTTATATTCAGCGCCTGGCGCCTGTCCGACATTTTTCACTTAATGCGCAGTGTGCTCGAGCGTAATGATCAGACCTGACTTCAAGGTGCTTTTATAAAGCCCCTCACGCTGTCGGCTGAAAAACACAATTCTTGAGCCTTCTTTACCGGTCACGGCAATGCCATCCGGTTCCGGGAACCAGCCAATCGCCGAATCGTTCAGCCAGGCACCGAGGCAGGCGGCCCCCTCGCCCAGGGTCTGGTTCAAATTGAACTCGATCGTGCAAACATTCGACGGTTTGTCCTGCAGCGCCTGGGACTCGGGGGAGTCTTGCGCGGTATTCAAGGTGGCCTGCCATTTCCCGGCGAGTTCCGACGGGTCGGCTAATTTCAGACTGCTTGCCATGGCTACCTCTCCAAGAAACATCATCAGCGTTGGCAACAGCCACGCGGTTGCTTTGTAAGTAAAAGCGTTCTGGATCATAGGGCGTTTTACTCTGGGTTGTAGCCTTACTCATTACACTTGCCGTTCAAGGGACAGAGAGCGGCGCGTCAAGCGCCGCCCTCCTTTTTGCCTTGAATCAGGCCACGATGTCCGAGAACGCCGCCTGGCCAACGGTGCTGACCAGGAAGTCAGCCACGCCGTGCCCGGAGAAGTCCACCGACAACAGGCTGTTGCCGCCCGAAGTGGTCAACACCGCATCGCCTGCCGCACCGGTGAACGCGTTCACGAAATGCAGGCCCGCGCCTTTGGTGATGCCGGTCAGGTCGATCTTGTCCAGGCCACTGACAAAGTCGAGGATCTGGTCGACGGCACCTGGCTTGGAGTCGCTGCTGGCCGCGAACACAAAGGTGTCCGAACCCGAACCGCCCCACAGTTTGTCCGAACCGCCCGCGCCGAAGAGGATGTCGTTGCCGGCACCGCCCTTCAGTTCGTTGGCCACGCTGTTGCCGATCAGCAGGTCGCTACCCGAACCGCCAATCGCGTTCTCGACAGTGACGCCCTTGGCAATGGACACGTTGCCCACCATGCCGCCAACATCGGAGAACGAGGCTTCATTGAGGTTGATCTTCTGGTTTTGGGTAAAACCGGAGAAATCCAGGGTGTCCTTGCCGCCCGCATCCCAGACCGAGAACACGACTTTGTCCGACGACGAAGAGGCGCTCAGGAAGTCGCGACCGGCGTTGGAGTTGAAGCCGTAGGTGGTATCACCGGTACGGGTGGTGGTGTTGGCACCGTAGAGTTTCTGGATGGCGGCGATATCGTCCATCAGCGGGCCAGACGCATAGGCTTCCACACCGCCCTTGCTGAAGTTCTGGTCGGTATTGCTCTCGCTCCAGTAACTCATGACGCTGTAACCGCGGGTGTCTTCGCCGTAGGTCGCGTCGTTGTAGGTCGGTGCGCCTTCACCAGCGTTGTAGTCGCCAGGGTGAGCCAGGCCCAGAGAGTGACCGATTTCGTGGGTCAGGGTCTGACGGCCGTAGTTGTTCAGGTCCGGCGTCTTGTTGACGTTATAGCCACTGCCCGTCAGATACCACGAAGTACCGTCATAACCTGCACCGGTGCCAGGCAGGTAGGCGAATGCTGCGGCGCCATCCTGACCACTACTGTAGTTACCGAAGGTCATGTGACCGTCGCCGCCAAAAGACTTTTCGGTAAAGGTGACATTGGCCACGTCGGCCCAGGATTGCATGGCAAGCACGGCCTGGGTTTTCTGTTGCGCGCTGAACTGACTGAACCCGCTGATGCCGTGCTTGTTCATGGTGCTCGACGAAGCCGAGGTCAGGAACGTGTAGGTGAGTTCGATTTTGCCGCTGCCGTCCTTGTCCTGGTAGGCAGCGCCGTCCCGCAGCAGCTGGGTAGCAGCCTCGTCGACGGAGAAGGAGGGTTTGCCATTGACCGTGAGATTGCCACCCCGATCATACTGATGGCTGAAACTATCGATCTGGTTGTAGGCGGAACTGGGGGCAGCCAGCGCTTGCAATGGCGCAAAGCCCTGTTCGGCAAGATCAATAGCGTTGTCTTTTACTTTCGACATAAACACACTTCCTTGTTTAGCAATGGAACAGTTTTTGTCCGATACGACAATCTCTGGCGAGATCGTCCTATCACTCGCCCAATGAAGGCGTATAAAAACTGACACAATTCGAAATCAAACGTCTACATTTTTTTTGACGTCAAATTGAGTGGTTCCGGCAAACTCCAGTAAACAGTGCGTGCGCTGTCGAAATATAGTTTGTAGTTTAAGGTTCTAGCCGGATTGTCCGACAATTTGCTATTTAAATATTAAATATGGGTAAGTTGTTTTTCTGTAGATGAGTTCGCATTTTTTCGGACTTATTAATATAAGTGCCAGCGTATTGCTATCAACTAAATTAAACGTCCAGTTAGTTGCAGCGGTGGCCGGAGACAGGCTCCGACGACCCGTTAATTCCAACACCGCTCCCGGACCATGCTTGTCATTGCGGCCTGCTAGAATGATTACGCCTTGGCTGCTGATCAGCGTTGCCAGGCCACCGCATCCGAGCGGTCAAAGCCCCTGTCTCCTGATCTGGAGGTATCCCATGAGCGACAGCACCGAACTCACTACTTTCACCGGTTGGGCTGCAACGTCGGCAGGCGCTCCGCTGCAGCGCTATAGCTACGATCCCGGTCCATTGGGGGGCGAAGAGGTGGAAGTCGCAGTGGAGTATTGCGGCGTCTGCCGCAGGTCGAGCACTTTCCCATGAGCCGGGTCAACGAAGCCATCGATCACCTACGCAGTGGCAAGGCGCGCTACCGCGTGGTGCTGGACGTCAGCAAATGACAGACTGGCGCGTCGGGTAACACCGCACGCGCCTTCTGCCGCCGCTACTCGAGGTCTCCCACCGTGAAAGCATGCGCCTTAGGCTGGAGGCGTGAGGCATCAGATGCGCAAGTGCGCACTCATGTAGTCAATGAACACGCGTAGCTTGGGCGAGGCATAGCGGCTGGCTGGCCACAGCATCCAGAAGACGACCTGACGATCCACGTAATCGTCCAGCACTGTGACCAGTTGGCCGCGTTCCAGCGCTTCGCGCACCAGGAAGGTAGGCAGAAAGGCAATCCCCCTGCCCTGAATTGCGGCATAGGCAAGAGGCTCGATCGTGTTCGACGTCATCGTGGCGGGCAGCACCAATTCAGCCTCGGATGTTCCGAGCCGCAGCGGCCAACGCTCCAGCTTTCCCGTTGCGGGGAATTTGTGTTGCAGGCATGAATGGCTCTCCAGTTCACGCGCAGAAGTGGGTACACCATGCCGCTTGAGATAGCTTGGCGACGCCACCAGCACATGTGCGCAGGAGCCCAAGCGGCGCGCGGCCAAGCGCGAATCGGTTTGCTCGCCAGTCCGAATCACCGCGTCGAACCCTTCCTCGATCACATCGACCATACGGTCGCAAAAATCGATATCCAGTTCGACTTCCGGATACCGCTCCATGAACCCGTCAAAGGCCGGCATCATCAGGTCGCCCAGTAAAGGTGTGCCCACGCGAAGCCGCCCACGTGGACTGCCAGCCAGGCCTGACAACTCGGACTCGGCAGCGGTGACCTCGCTGAGGATGCGGCGGCATCGCTCAAGGAACAGAGTCCCCTCGGCCGTCAACGTGATACTGCGTGTACTGCGATGAAACAGCCGTACGTGCAAGCGCTCCTCCATCCGAGCGATGGCTTTGCCCACGGTTGAAGATGACACCCCCAACAGCCGGGCGGACTCGGTAAAGCTGCGCGTTTCGGCAACTTGCACGAACATTGAGATGCCACTCAGACTTTCCATCACTTTCCTGCTTTCCCCCGTAGAACCCCACCAACAAGGCCGGATTACGGAAAAACCATCCGAAATGTTCGGCATCGCGGGACATTTTTCTTCACGCATTTTACGCCTACATTGCGCCCATCCCGCCACTGATAGGTATCGATGTCATGTCCAAATTGCATACGAGCGTCCAAATAGGTCCATACCAGATTGCCCATCGCGTCGTTCTGGCGCCACTTACCCGCATGCGTGCCGAACCAGGCGCTATTCCTGGCCAACTGATGGCCGAGTACTACGCCCAACGTACCACTGCCGGTGGCCTGCTGATCGGCGAAGCCACTATCGCCGCACCCAATGGCAATGGATACCTCGGTGCTCCCGGTCTGTATGACGACAGCCAGATCGCCGGCTGGAAGCTCGTGACCGACGCCGTTCATGCCAAGGGCGGCAAAATCTTCCTGCAGCTCTACCATGCGGGGCGCCAGTCCAACAGCCTGCTACAGCCGGACGGCGCCCAGCCGGTGGCCCCTTCCGTCGTGGACCACGGCGGCCTGGCCTTCACCGAGTCCGGCTGGACCCCCGGCTCCCCGGCGCGCGAACTGACCATCGCTGAAATCCACGGGCTGGTAGACAGCTTCCGCGCCGCGGCCGCACGCGGCATCGCAGCCGGATTTGACGGCGTGGAGTTGCACTCGGCCAACGGCTACCTGTTCGATCAATTCCTCCAGGACGGTAGCAACAAACGTACGGATATCTACGGTGGCTCGTTCGAGAACCGCAGCCGGTTCCTGCTGGACGCAGTAGAAGCGGTGATCTCCGTCTGGGGCAGCAATCGGGTGGCGGTGCGTCTGGGGCCGAGCGGCAATTTCGGCGATATGTCCGACAGCGACCCCATTGGTCTGTTCACCCATGTCGCGCGCGAGCTAGACAAGCTGGACCTCGCCTATCTGCATCTGATCGAGCCGCGCATTTTAGGTGTCGCCGAGGACGAACGTCGGGACCAGAATCCGGTGGCGTCCCAACTCATACGCCAGCACTACAAGGGAACCCTTATCGCGGCGGGCGGCTTCTCTGGTGAATCAGCCAAGGCGATCCTTGAGGCCGGCGATGCAGATCTGATCGCTTTTGGCCGCCACTTCATCGCCAACCCGGACTTGCCGGAGCGCCTGCGCAACGGCTGGCCGCTGAACCCGTACGACCGCGAATCGTTCTTCGGTGGCACCGAGGTGGGTTACACGGACTATCCTTTCCATACCGAAGCTGCCTGAAAATCTGCACTGCTGGCAACTGGGAGCCATAGGTGCCCCCAGTTGCCCCTGGACACCTGTTTCGTTTGCAAAGAGGTGCCAAGCCTCATTGCAGTCAACCCAACCGGCGCCATTGGCTACAAGATTTGACCGCTCAGCTACCCGTACGAATCTTGTTCCACACCCGCGTCCGCACCCGGTCAATGTTCAGCGGCATCGCTTCCAACGCAAACAATTTGCCCATCATTTCCGGGCTCGGATAAACCTTGGTGTCGCTCTTGATGGCCGGGTCGATCAGGTTGTCGGCCTGTTCGTTGCCGTTGGCGTAGTGCACGTAGTTACTGATACCGGCCATGACATCGGGACGCAGCAGGTAGTTCATGAAGGCGTAGCCGGCCTTCTCGTCCGGGGCGTCGGCGGGCATGGCAACCATGTCGAACCAGATGGCGGCGCCTTCCTTGGGGATTGAATAGCCAATGTCGACACCATTCCTGGCTTCCTTGGCGCGGTTTTCTGCTTGGATAATGTCGCCAGAGAAGCCGACGGCCACGCAGATGTCACCGTTGGCCAGGTCGCTGGTGTATTTGGATGAGTGGAAATAGCTGACATAGGGCCGGACTTTCATCAGCAGCGCTTCTGCCTTTTTATAGTCCTCGGGGTTCTTGCTGTGATGTGGCAGCCCCAGGTAGTTCAACGCCGCCGGCAACAGTTCGGGGCCGTTGTCGAGAATGGCGACACCGCACTTTTGCAGCTTTGCCATGTTCTCGGGTTTGAAGATCAGGTCCCAGGAGTCCACCGGCGCGTTGTCACCCAACACGGCCTTGACCTTGGCAACGTTGTAGCCGATGCCGGTGCTGCCCCACAAATACGGGAAGCCATGCTCGTTGCCCGGGTCGTTGGCCTGCAACGTCTGGAGCAGCACCGGGTTAAGGTTTTTCCAGTTGGGCAACTGACTCTTGTCGAGTTTTTTCAGGGCCCCACCCTCAATCTGTCGGGCCATGAAGTGGTTGGACGGGAACACCACGTCATACCCGGATGTGCCGGTCATCAACTTGCCATCAAGGGTTTCGTTGCTGTCGAAGACGTCGTAACTAAAGGCGATACCGGTTTCTTTCTGGAAGTTCTTGGTGGTGTCCGGGGCGATGTAGTCCGACCAGTTGTAGATTTTGACGGTCTCGGCGGCCTGGCTGAAGGTCGCGACGAGCGCCAGTGGAGCAAGCGTCAGTGTCTTTCGGATCATGGGGCGATTCCTGTATGAGTTGTTGTTGGCAGGCAATCAGAAGATCAAAAAATCAAAACGTAGGTCTTGCGCACGGTTTCCTGGATGTCCCAGATGCCGAGGCTGTTGGCTGGCAACATCAGTGCATCGCCGGCTTCTATGTAGAGGGTTTCACCGTCGTCCGGAGTGAAGGTGCAGCGGCCCTGAATGAAGTGACAAAATTCCTGGGCAACGATCTGCCGACGCCAGCGGCCGGGCGTGCATTCCCAGACGCCGGTTTCGACACCATCGTCGCGTTCGACGCTGGTGGTTGAGGCCACCGCCACGGGCGCGCCCAATGGCACGGCGACTGGAGTCGACTCTTCCAGCGTCAGGGTTGCGGTGTTCTTGAAGTGATTGATTGGCATGGGAGTACCTGTCGATTGAGAAAAATGCCGTTCAGTGCATGAAACCTTCCATGAACCCCGCGACCCGACTGGCCAGTTTGCGACGCCAGGGCGCGGTGGCCGGGTTGGCCAGGGTCTGGTCTTCGTGGACGAAGCTGCGGATGATCGCGTTGTAGCCCAGCCAGCGGCAGGGCTCGGGCTCCCAGGCTTTGAGCGCGTCGAGACCACCCTGAGGAATGACCCAAGGCTGGCGGACCAAATCGGTGTCGCGCTGAAGAATCAGGTCGGCCAGCGTCCGCCCGCCGAGGTTGCTGGCACCGACGCCCTCCCCGCCATAACCACCGGACAAGGCGATGCCGCTGGCCTGATCGCAGAGCATGTGCGGCTTGAAGCGCCGGGACATACCCAGGTTGCCGCCCCAGGCATGGGTAATTCGGACGTTCTTGAGCTGCGGAAAAAGTTCGCTGAACAGGTAGCGCCGCAACTCTATTTCGCTGGTGGTCAAGTCGAAGTCATGGCGCAACTTGCCTGCAAATTGATAGCCACCTCGGGCGCCAAATACCAAGCGGTTATCCGCCGTACGCTGGCCATAGGTGACTTGGCGACTGCTTTCGCTGAAAGCCTGACCGTGGCTGAGGCCGATTTCGTCCCAGGTCGCGGCAGACAGCGGTTCGGTCGCCACCAGCAAACTCTGGACCGGCAACTGATAACGGTCCAACGGTGGCAATGTGGCCGCATACCCTTCTAACGCCGGCACGATCCAGCGGCTGCGAACCTGAGCCTTGGCCGTACGCAAACTGCCCGACTGCCATTGCGTGACCGGGCTGTTCTCATAGATGTTGACGCCCATGCGCTCCACCGTCCGTGCCAGGCCTCGGACCAACTTTGCCGGGTGAATGGTCGCGACGTGCGGTGCATAGATACCGCCATAAGGTTTGGCAACTCTGATCTGTTGCGCCAATTGCTCGGGACTGAGCCAGCGATAGTCGCTTTCGGTCAGCCCCTGGTGGTAAAGCGTGTCCAGATAATGCCGCAGGCTGGCTTCCTGCTCTGGATAACGCGCAGCGCAGTAAAGCACCCCGCCTTTGCGATAATCGCAGTCGATGCCTTCTCGTTCGAGCACGATCGCTACTTCATCAGGGATACCGTGCAGCAGTTCGAAAGAGGCGCGGCGCTGTTCGGCCGGTAGATCGGCGAGTAAGCGATCTTCGCCCAGCAGGTTGCCCATCAGCCAACCGCCGTTACGGCCCGAAGCACCAAAACCGGCGGTTTGGGCTTCGACGATGGCAATGTCCAGCTCCGGTGCCAGGCGCTTGAGGTAATACGCGGCCCAGAGCCCGGTGTACCCGGCGCCAATGATGGCCACGTCGACGTCCAGATCCTGTTCCAGCGCCGGGCGCGCCAGCAATGGCTCGTCGAGTTGATCCATCCACAAACTGATCGTGCGCCACGCCGACATGCAAAACTCCGCCACTGAAAACTTCGATGGCGTCGATCCTAGTGCGTGGGCTCAGGGATTGTCTTGCGCGCGTGCACGCAAAGAAATTTGTTTGGCGTAAGCCTTGGGCGACAGGCCGGTGTGTCGACGAAAACAGCTGTAAAACGCCGACAACGAATTGAAGCCAGCCGCGAAGGCCAGTTCGTCGATACGCAGTGGCGGTGTGGCGGCGTCCAGTGCCGCAAGCAAATGCTGCAGCCGCGCCTGATTGACGTAACGGTAGAAGCTTTGCCCGAGCACCTGATTCAGCAGGTAAGAAATCTGATTGCGGCTGTACCCGCACTCCTTCGCCACCCGCTGCAGGTCGAGTTCAGGATCCAGATAAGGTTGCTGGCGCTGGAAGTACTGCTGCAAATCTTCGGCCATGAAACTCAGCTGTCGCGGTGACAGCCCAAGTCGACTGACCGCCGGGCGCAGGTTGTGCGCGGCCTTGTCGGTCGCTTGCTCATGCACGAGCGTGGCGTATTCATTGACCCGCCAGATCAGTCCATCACGTACGGTAATCGCCTCGCTGGTCCGAAACGACACCAGCCCCTCGCCGCCGCGAAGGGTGATGCGGTACTGAATGAACGCCGTGTTGCCGTCCAGACGAATACGGTCTGAATGCTCCAAGGCTTCATCCGGATCGCGCGGCATGCTGTCGCGCACATACTCGCGCAATTCGTCCAGCCCCATCACGCGGTTCTGGAAAAAGTCGTTGTACTGAATATCCGGATGATAAAGCGCCATGACGCCGTCCAGATCCCGGTGTTTCCAGCGCAGGTGGTAACGCATGACCGTCTCGCCCGTGGCCTGGGTTTGCAACGGAGCATCATCATCGGCGTGCATAAAGGACTCAATGAGAAAAAACCGAGCTTGCCGAAGTTCTCACCAGGCTTCAATGGCCCCGTGGAATGCCCCGGCAATATTGGCCTTTCGCCACAAAATCGGTGTCTCATGATCTGCGTCAAAAAAAAATGAACCAATCGCTAAACGGACTGAAAAAATCCACATGACTTTCACATCTGGATGCTACTTTTAAAGACAGTCACCGGTTGAGCCATTGAAGGTTCTTCCCTCCTAACATGAGCTAAGGGAAGCGCTCGATGATTAAGGTGGGCAACACATGAATAAAGGTTCCTTCAGCAAAGTCACTTTTCCAAATGCCTGCCAGCTGATGCGCTGGCATTTTCATCCCATGGGTTTCGAAGCGACCATGGATGCGCCGGGCAGTATGGTTGCGCGACTGTTCGACCGCGCCAGTGGCGAAACCATGATCGCCATTGCCGGCATTCCTTGCGCAACGGTCATGAATGCGGCGGATGTAGAACGAATCATTGAAGCTGTGGAAGATGAGCTGGAAGCGTTCATTCCGCCGGAGGCCCTCAGGAGTTATGCCTGAACGACCAGCGTTTCACAAAACATGTGGGAGCGGGCTTGCTCGCGAATGCGGTGTGTCAGGCAATATTAATGTTTACTGACACTCCCTCTTCGCGAGCAAGCCCGCTCCCACATTGATTGCGTTTAACCGATCCGCATCAGCGCCTGAGCCAGATCGGCACGCAGGTCTTCGACATCCTCAACCCCCACTGACAAACGCACCAACGCATCGCCGATGCCGAGTTGTGCCCGGGTTTCGACGGGGATGCTGGCATGGGTCATGATCGCCGGGTGCTCGATCAGGCTTTCCACCCCGCCCAGGCTCTCAGCCAAGGCGAAAATCCGCACACTCTCAAGGAAACGCTTGGCACCCGCCAGGTCACTGTTCAGGTCGAGGGAAATCATTCCGCCGAATCCTCGCATCTGCCGCCGCGCCAGTTCGTGCTGCGGGTGCGATGGCAGGCCCGGATAGTAAACGCGCGCCACCTGTGGCTGACGCTCCAGCCATTGCGCCAGCTCCAGCGCGTTGCTGCAGTGGCGTTCCATGCGCAGCGCCAGGGTCTTCACGCCGCGTAATGTGAGAAAAGCGTCGAACGGCCCGGCGATAGCCCCCACCGCGTTCTGCAGAAAACCCAGGCGCTCGGCCAGCTCAGCGTTCTGCCCGACCACCGCGATGCCGCCGATCACGTCGGAGTGACCGTTCAAGTACTTGGTCGTCGAGTGCAGCACGATATCGAAACCCAACTCCAACGGCCGCTGTATCCACGGGCTGGCGAAGGTATTGTCGGCCACACAGATGATGCCTCGCTGACGACAGATACGCGCGACGGCGTCGAGATCCGTGAGGCTCAGTAAAGGATTGCTCGGCGTCTCGACCCAGACCATCCGCGTGTCATCCTCAAGTGCCGCTTCGAAGGCCGCCAGGTCAGTCAGATCGACGAAGCTGAAACGATGCCCGGCACTGCGCCGGCGCACCTTGTCGAACAGCCGGAATGTGCCGCCGTACAGGTCATTGCCGGAGACGATATGGGCGCCAGCATCGAGCAGTTCGAGGACGTTGGCGATCGCCGCCAGCCCGGAAGCGAAAGCGAAGGCCCGAGTACCGCCCTCGAGGTCCGCCACGCAACGCTCCAACGCAAAGCGCGTCGGGTTGTGCGAACGCCCGTAGTCGAAGCCCTTATGCACACCGGGGCTCTGTTGCAGATAGGTGGAGTTGGCGTAAATCGGCGGCATCAGCGCCCCGGTGGATGGGTCCGGCGTTTGTCCGGCATGGATCACACGGGTGGCAAATCCGCGTGGCGCGGCGGTTTCATCGTGCTGACTCATGCGAGGGATCTCCGCAAGTGATTGAGCATGTCGACGCGAGTAATCAGGCCGTGGAAGCCCGAAGTGTCGGCGATGATCGCCACCAACCCTCGATCGAGCACCGCCTCCAGCTCAGCAAGACTGGCGCCGGGAGGCAGGGTTTCGAGCTTGTCGGTCATCGCGCTGGTCACGGTCATGCGAAAGTGCGTAGCGTCTTCGTGCACGCCAAACAGAATGTCGGACTCGTCGATGACCCCGACCAGCCGCTGCCCATCCACCAGCACCGGCAGTTGCGATACATCCGCCAGGCGCATGCGCTGGAACGCCGTGAGCAAGGTGTCGTCCGGCCCCACGCTGACCACCCGGCCATCCTCGAAGCGCCGCGCGATCAGGTCACGCAAATCGCCGTAGCGTTTGCGCGCAAGTAGCCCTTGGTCGTTCATCCACTGGTCGTTATAGACCTTCGACAGGTAACGGGTGCCGGTGTCGCAGACGAAACTGACCACCCGCTTCGGCTCGGTTTGTTCGCGGCAGTAACGCAGTGCCGCAGCGAGCAATGTACCGGTCGAAGAGCCGCCGAGAATGCCTTCGGCGCGCAGCAGTTGGCGGGCATGATCGAAGCTTTCCTCGTCGCTGATCGAATAAGCCTTACGCACGCTGGACAGGTCGGCAATCGACGGAATGAAGTCTTCGCCAATGCCCTCCACCGCCCAGGAACCGGGCGTACCAAGGGTGCCGCTGCGACTGTATTCGGCCATTACCGAGCCGACCGGATCGGCCAGCACCATTTCCAGGTTCGGTTGTACGCGCTGAAAGAAACGGGTCAGTCCGGTCAGCGTGCCGGCCGAACCGACGCCGACGACGATGGCATCCACATCATGCTGAGTCTGCGCCCAGATCTCCGGAGCGGTACTGCACTCATGGGCCAGCGGGTTGGCCGGGTTGTTGAATTGATCGGCGAAGAAGGCGTCGGGAATGTCCCGCGCCAACCGCGCAGCGACGTCCTGGTAATAATCGGGATGACCTTTGCCGACATCGGAACGGGTGATGTGCACCTCGGCGCCCATGGCCTTGAGGTGCAGAACCTTCTCGGTGGACATCTTGTCCGGCACCACCAACACCACCCGATAACCCTTGGCCCGGCCGACCAGGGCCAGACCCAGACCGGTGTTGCCGGCGGTGGCCTCGACGATGGTGCCTCCGGGGCGCAGGCGACCATCGCGCTCGGCGGTGTCGATCATTGCCAGGCCGATGCGGTCCTTGATCGAACCGCCGGGGTTCTGTGATTCGAGTTTGAGAAACAGTGTGCATGGGCCGGTATCGAAGCGGCTGATACGCACCAGCGGCGTATTGCCGATCAGTTCGAGCACGGCGGGACGGGAGTCATTCGGCATGTCGTCACCTCGCTGCATGTATCCGCACTGGATGGACAGCGACCTGCGGCGAATCATTGCGCGCCAGTCGCAAGCAAAGCCTCGCTTTGGACCATAGGCCGGGATTGCGCCCCCCGCAACTTTTCGCAGCCAGTCGGTACCTCTTCAGCCATGCCTGCCTTTGTGGCGAGCGAGCTTGCTCGCGCTGGGTCGCGTAGCAGCCCCAAAAATTCGACAAGCGCCCATTTTTTTGTGAGTGCTACGCACTCAAGCGGGAGCAAGCTCCCTCGCCACAGGTTTTCTGCTCAAGCCTCTCTGAATGGTCAGGCAGACACTTTGCCCTGACGGTGATCAGCGAAGAACGCCTTGCCCTTGCCGATCCGGTCGGAGGCCTTGGGCATATTCGCCGCCGAGGTATCCTGGCCATCGACGTACCAGTAGCAATGGCTCACGGCCCGGGTGATGCCCACGTAGGCCAGTCGCAGGATCTCGTCTTTCTGTGCACTGTCGTAAGCTTCGCTGTCGCCGGCCTTGCCGAGTCCGGCCATGCGATAGACCTGGTTCTTGTAGGGTGAACTGGTCAGGTGCTGGCAATCGCCCAGCAGAAATACCGCATCAGCCTGCAGGCCCTTGGCGCTGTGATAGGTCAGTTGTTTGAGCCGTCGAGCGTCGTATGGCAAGCTAGAATCCACATTAACTACAGACTGAATATGCTCTTCAATCAATGACTTATCGCTGCTTTTTCGATAAAGCATCAAGATTGAATCACCCTTTCTATAGTGCTCGATCAGGCGCTGGGCCATGCCCTGGTCATCCCGGTCGAGAATATTCACCGGCAGCAGCGCCTTGGGCTCACCGCTGGCCTTGGCCTTCTTGCCGGCAATCGCTGGTGCCGCGCGGACAATATGCTCCGCCGCGTCGATGATGTGCTGATGGCTACGGTAGTTGTCACTGAGCATCACTTTGGTCGTGCTCGGCGACGGGAATTCCTTGTTGAACTCCATGAAGTAAGTCGGCGAACTGCCGCGCCAGCCATAGATGGACTGCCAGTCATCACCGACACAAAGCAATGACGAACGTTGCGCACCGCGCCCCACATGCATGGCCGGTCCGCGACTGCGGATCTCCGCCAGGCTGGCGCGAATCCACGAAACGATCTGCGGTGACACGTCCTGAAATTCGTCGATCATCAAGTGCGACATTGGCCTGAGCAGCTCATCGCTCAGCAGCTTGAGATTCTCCGGTGAATGTTCACTGAACAAGGCGAACATCCGGTTGTAGGTCATCACCGGCGGCGATTGATCCAGCAGATGATCTTCCAGCGCCCGCCAGAACAGGCTCAGGGCCTCGAAGAAGAATCGGTCCGGGTCATCCTTGGCGAAACTCATCTGGCCCACAGCATTCGGCACATCCAGGCCGAGGTTTTCAATAAACCCGGCCGCGGCGACAAAACAGTCCAGCAACGGCGCGGAGCCGAGCTCGCCCTTGACCTTGTAATCGAAGCCGGGCCCAGCGCTGGCGTCTCCGGCAAGGGATGCCAAAACACGCTTTGAAGACTCATAACTGTCTAGCCATATCAAAGGCTTACGACAGAAAGCTTGAAACAGGGTGCGCTTTACCGCCCACTCTGCGCGCACTGAAAGTTTGGCATTCGGTCGGCTAACCTGAGGGTTTTCCCGAGGATCGAACCCCAGCACCACCCAGGCGTCGAGCGTCGGAATGTAGCCGTGGCAATGAAAGGTTGAACCGTTGATGTCGAAGGTCTGACGATTCGGTTCGATGCCCTTGATCGGCCAGGCGCCGGCGCGAAACCATAGGTCTTCGATTGTGTCGCACAGTTCTTCATCGCGCTTGGCGGCGAGTTCAGTCACCGCCATGCGTTTCTGCACGTCCGGGTGATCACGCTCCAGCTCCTTGAGCTGCAAGGCATGGCGAGACAAAGGCTTGATCAACTCGCGGAAACGCTCATCGCGGGTGTGCAGGCTGTGATAGCAGGCGTTGAGTTGCTGGCGCTGGGCATCGTTGATGCGCAGGTCGAAGGGGTTGCTGTCGACCTCCTCATCGCCGCCTTGCACGCGGTGACTGAGGTTTTCGAAGGCTTGCAGCCGCTCGAAACCTGGCAAGCTGCGAACCATCGGCAGGATGCGCGAATGGAAAGTGCGCACCAGATCGCGCGCATCCTTAAGGCTGATGCCCCGGCCCCAGATTGCAAACAGCTCGATCAGCTTATTGATGAAGTCCTTGCGCGATTCGCGGGTGAAGGTCACCACGGTCATCGAGCTCAACTCAAACCCCAGGTAATGGCTGAGCAACAGAATTCGCAGCACCAGGGTGGTCGATTTGCCCGCGCCCGCCCCGGCGATCACCGAGGTCGACGGTGTGTCGCTGAAAATCATCTTCCACTGGGCAGCGCTCGGCTGGGCATGCGCGGGCAGCAATCGCGCCACGTCGGCCTTCATGCGATTCTTCAACTCAGCGCTCAATGGCAGCCGCCAATCGTCGAACAGATTGTCATCGACGCTGGGTGGTCGATGCTCGGTTGAGCGTGAGTCGCGAATCAACAGAACCTGCCGACCTTCCTCCAGCCCCTCGAGTTTGCCTTCCTTATAACCGTAATCCACCCCAGCGCTGTGACCGCTGCGAAAACCGTCGGCTTGCCCGTGCAGCCAGGACGCACGGTGTTGCGCGCGCAGGCGGGTAAGGCCGTGGCCAAAAAACCGGGCGGCCAGGCGCTTGAACAAAGGCATCTCAGCCAAAGGGCGAAGTTCGGGAGGAAGATCGGGGGTGTGTTGCGGCACGCGGACGGACTCCAGGGTGTGAGGCTGTTGAGGGCTATGGTGTCTGCATTTGCCGCCGAGTTCTAGTGAAATGCTTACAGGTCATTGGCTTATGCGATGAAGTGAAGGCTGGATGAGAATGTTTCGAGGTTATTTGACATCAACTAATTCGATTGTATTGAGGCATTTTTTACGCTTTTTATCGATGATTGCCTGATAGATGATGCTCGCCATCAACCACCGGTTCTCGTTTGTGGCTCAGGCGTTCTGCCCCATGACGAACCTTTTCAGGAGACGATCATGCTTGAACTCAGACCTTTCAACTCGCTGGGTGGCGCGCACCATGGCTGGTTGGATGCCCATCACCACTTTTCGTTCGCCGAGTACCACGACCCCAAACGCATGAACTGGGGCAACCTGCGGGTATGGAACGACGATGTGATTGCCCCCGGCACCGGGTTCCCGCAACACCCACACCGGGATATGGAAATCATCACCTACGTTCGTGAAGGCGCAATTACTCACCAGGACAACCTCGGCAACAAAGGCCGCACCGAAGCGGGCGACGTTCAGGTCATGAGCGCCGGCACCGGGATCGCTCACAGTGAGTACAACCTGGAAGCGACCGAGACCCGGATCTTTCAGATCTGGATCATCCCCAACGAAGCCGGTTCGGCCCCGTCGTGGGGTGCCAAGCCGTTCCCCAAAGGTGAGCGCGAAGGTTTCGTGACCCTGGCCAGCGGCAAGGCCGGCGACGATCAAAGCCTGCACATTCGCGCCGATGCGCGCTTGGTGGCGGCGAATCTGAAGGCCGGGGAGTCTGCGGAGTATCACCTGGACAGCGGCCGTCGGGCTTATCTGGTTCCAGCCACTGGGGTCATTGACGTCAATGGCTTGCGTGCACAAGCTCGAGACGGTGTCGCGATTGTCGATGAGCAGGTGCTGCGCGTAACCGCGATTGAGGACAGTGAGATTGTGTTGGTGGATGTGGCTTGATGCGGCGACACACGGAATAAAAAAAGGGGCGACCGTTGATGGTTGCCCCTTTTTTCTTAAATGTTAGTGACTGCACTGACGCCATCGCGGGCAAGCCCGCTCCCACAGGTTTAGCGCAATCCTTGTGGGAGCGGGCTTGCCCGCGATGGGGCCCTCAATCACTTCGCAGAAATCGCGCCATCCACCAGTGTCTGAGCTTCCGCCACCAACTGCTTGAGGTGGTCGTCACTGACAAAGCTTTCCGCATAGATCTTGTAGATGTCTTCAGTGCCCGACGGCCGCGCCGCGAACCAACCGTTCTCAGTCATGACTTTCAGACCGCCGATGGCCTGGTCGTTGCCCGGTGCATGGCTGAGGATGCTCTGGATCGCTTCGCCCGCCAGTTGAGTGGAGGTGACCTGATCTGGCGACAATTTGCTCAGCAGCGCTTTCTGCTCAGGGTTGGCCTTGGCATCGACCCGTACCGAGAAGGGTTCACCCAGTTCATCAGTCAACGCGCGATAGGCCTGACTTGGGTCACGCCCGGTGCGGGCAGTCATTTCGGCCGCCAGCAGCGCCGGAATCAAGCCATCCTTGTCAGTGCACCAGACACTGCCATCCTTGCGCAGGAACGACGCGCCGGCACTTTCTTCGCCACCAAAACCGAGGGAGCCGTCGAACAGGCCGTCGGCAAACCATTTGAAGCCAACCGGCACTTCGTACAGACGGCGGCCCAGGCGTTTGGCGACGCGATCGATCAAGCCGCTGCTGACCACGGTTTTGCCCACGGCCGCATCGGCGCGCCACAGCGGACGGTTCTGGAACAGGTAATCGATCGACACTGCAAGGTAGTTGTTGGGTGCCAGCAAACCACCGGACGGGGTCACGATGCCATGGCGGTCGTGGTCCGGGTCACAGGCAAAGGCCACGTCGAAACGCTCTTTCAGGCCGATCAAACCTTGCATGGCGTGGCTGGACGATGGGTCCATACGAATCTGCCCGTCCCAATCGACAGTCATGAAGCGGAATGTCGCATCAACCTGTTTATTCACCACCTCCAGGTCCAGGCGATAGTGCTCGGCAATCGCCGACCAGTAGCGCACCCCTGCTCCGCCCAGCGGATCGACACCCAGACGCAGCTTCGCCTCGCGGATGGCGTCGAAGTCGATCACGTTGATCAGGTCGGCGACATAGGTGTTGAGATAATCATGGCGATGGGTGGTGCTGGCCTTCAGGGCCTGCTCGTAGCTGATGCGTTTGACACCAGCGAGTTTGGCCGCCAGCAACTCATTGGCCTTGGCTTCGATCCACTTGGTGATGTGGGTATCGGCCGGGCCGCCGTTGGTAGGGTTGTATTTGTAGCCACCGCTTTGTGGCGGGTTGTGAGACGGGGTGATGACGATGCCGTCTGCCAGGCCCGAAGTTCGACCACGGTTGTAGCAAAGAATTGCGTGGGAAATGGCCGGCGTCGGCGTGTACTCGTCGCCTTCGGCGATCATCACCGTCACACCGTTTGCCGCCAGGACTTCCAGGGCGCTGGCACCGGCCGGCGTGGACAGCGCGTGGGTGTCGATCCCGACGAACAATGGACCGTCAATGCCCTGGGCTTCGCGGTACAGGCAGATCGCCTGGCTGATGGCCAGAACGTGCCATTCATTGAAACTCAGATCGAACGAGCTACCTCGGTGTCCGGACGTGCCAAAGGCCACGCGCTGGGTAGAAATGGCTGCATCGGGCTGGCCGGTGTAATAGGCCGTTACCAGTCGCGGGATGTCGACCAACAGTTCTGCCGGTGCCGGTTTGCCCGCAAAAGGACTGAGTGTCATGCAAAACCTCTGAGAAAGAGTGGTTCGGGAATAGAACGCAGTTTACTGACAGTTTGCTCCGGGCGCGACGTTATCAATTGTCAGGTACCGAGGAGGGTTTGCGCCTCGGCTCAGTCGATCGATTCGAGGCGCAAGGCATCCGCCAACAGACCCAATGCATCGGCGAGGTCGTGGTGACCACCGAAGGTGTGACTCAGGCGCAAATGCTGCCCGTGCAGGCCGTGCAGGCTGAACAGCTCCCCCGGCGCAATCACCACATGCTGCTTGAGCAAACGCTCGAACACTCGATGCACATCGACCTGGCGCAACGAACGAATCCAGATTGTCGCCCCGCCTTGGGGCTCGACGAAGTGCAACCCATCGGGCAGGCGCTCTTCCAGCAACCGAGTCATCTGCACCATGCGTTCCTTGAGCAGTCGACGCAACACCAGCAGGTGTTGATCAATGCGTCCGTTGCTGTACAGCCGCGCAATAGCTTTCTGACGAATCAGCGACAAGCGGAAAGCGCGCAGCAGAAAGTGCCGTTGCAATTCGGCACGCAGCTGTCGCGACAGCAAATAGCCGAAGGGTGCCTCCGACCCGATGATTTTCTCGAAGGTGGAGAACACGATCAGCCGATCCGGGTCCAGCAGGTCACGAAACCGCAGGCCGCTCGGCTCGAATTCGAGCTCGCCGTAACAATCGTTTTCCAG
Source organism: Pseudomonas sp. GW822-FHT02E03 (assembly GCF_058802325.1). Taxonomy (NCBI): domain Bacteria; kingdom Pseudomonadati; phylum Pseudomonadota; class Gammaproteobacteria; order Pseudomonadales; family Pseudomonadaceae; genus Pseudomonas; species Pseudomonas sp. GW822-FHT02E03. The sequence continues at coordinate 74,362 of NZ_JBXAOA010000003.1, forward strand.
CACCCAACTGCCGTGTCGCTCCAGCAACTGTGCGGTGATTTGCCTGTTGCTGTCAGGCGCCACACTGCCCCGGGGCATATTCAGCCTCGATGAAAGCATCACCAGTCGTACCTGCTCAGTCTCAAGCAGCTTCTTCAACTGCTCAGGATCCAGGCCACCATTGGCTTGCAGCGGCAGCTCGACCACCTGCACCTCCGCGTCTTGAAACAGGCGCAGAATGGCCCAGTCGCACGGTGATTCGACCACCACCACAGCATCCTTGAGACCAAGGACGGCGATCAATATTTCCAGTACGCCACGCAGATCGGCGCCGATATAGACATCATCAGCATGCCAGCAACGGGTCGGCGAAGTGGTGTAGCGCGCTGCCAGGGCTGCGCGCAGCTCCAGCTCGCCGCAGGGTTGCGAAGACGGTTGCGGCTGGCGCGGATACTGGCGCAGCAGTTCTCTCTCCAGTAACAGCAACGGGCTATCCAGGGGTTGTAATAACGCCGGTTCATCGGCGCTCAGCACCAGCATGCCGGGACGCCTGGCATTGACATAAACCGTCTCGAGCAGGTCCTTGCCGCTACCGGGCATGCCGATTGAGGACACGGGGAGCGCGTAGTAGCCTGATTTGGCCACTGAATAGACGCGCCCTTCCTTTTCCAGCAGCGAATAAGCGTACTGAATGGTCGAGATCGACACACTCAGGCGGTGCGCCAACTGCCGCAATGAAGGCAGGCGCACTTGCATGTCGCTGCCCGGCTCATTGATCAGGTTAGTCAGGTAACGGTACACCGCCTGGTACGCAAAATCGGTATCTCGTGGTCCTTTCATGGGTAATGGCCGAACAGACTACGAACGTCGTGACGCATCCTTGCCGGATCCGTCGAACCAGTCACTTTCACCGGCCCGTCGACCATTCGCCAGCCACAGTCGTTTCACCGCCAGGCTCCAAGACTTCAGCTTGCCCACCCACCTCGACGCTTTCCAGGCCGAGAGCCCTGCCCTCATCCCGAACCACCGGCCCCATGCGGTAAAGCCTACTGATCAGACTCACGGGCAACCCGCTGACATCGACCATCCATTGCAGAACCTGCTCGGGAGCCGGGCCGCCCTGCATTGCCCGGTGCAAGTCCGGCAACGCCACGAGCATGCCGGGATGGCACTGACGGAGAAAATGCTCAAGCGCCGCGCCGTTATCGACAAACGGGGCAAACAGTAGGCACACCAGTTGAGCCTCGCTCAAACCGAGGCTCTTTTGTGCTTCAGCCGATGCCAATGCGCGCTGGTCGGTCATCGTCATCGGGTTGCCGAAGGTTTCCATGGCCTGTTCGCAAAAGCGCTCTGGAACGTGTTTGCGACGCATCATCACCAGCGCCCGCTGCAGGTACTCGCCAATGCCTTCCTCGTAGCGGCGACCCTGTACAAAGCACGCTTGCAAGCCACGAAGATGCGCGGATATCGACAAGCTGACGTAGCCGTTATCACTGAGCTGAGCCGACAACTCGTCAGGTTGAAACCCGAGGAAATCGGTGAGCAGTGGCCAGCGCTCTTCCAGGTTGCTGACCAGCATGTCGTGAATATCGATGAAGGTCGTGCGGCGACACGCTTCAAAACGTTCGGCGGGACGCCACGCCGCCTGGGCGGACTCAGGATAAAACTCGCGGTAGCAATCGCTGCCCAATTCATCGAGTCGCGCGAACAGACACTCGTAGCCCGTTTCGTGACAGTCCGGCGCCTTGAGCCCGGCCTTGGCCGCCGCACGATTCAACCCCTCGAGAAACTGCTTCTGCCGACGGGGCGTATCGCTACTGATCAATGCGTCGACACCCTGGTCCCAACGGGCGATTTGTCCGTAAAACTCGCCGGTCGCCAGATACCCGTCATCCCACAGATCAAGCGGCCCGTCCCAGACACGGCGGTGCCCGACCATCAGCAGATTGAGCCGATTCGACTCACGACCGGCTTCGGAGATCGGCGCCAGATGATTGAACGGCAGGACTTCGCGATTATCGACCATCAACACTTCGACCCGGGGATCGTCGTAGAGAAACAATGCACTGCAGCTGCGATGGATGTTTTCCAAGGCTGTCGAGGCCGCACCGTTCAAGCGCAAGGTCGCCACTCGCAGCTGAAACGTCGCCGGTGCCCGGCCGGCAATACTCAGCTGCGCGGCACGCAGTAGCGCCAGGGTGTAGCAGCTGTCGCGGGACCCGGACTGGATCGACAGCACCTTGTAATCGCCGATACGCTCCAAACCTCCTGCGGACATCACCAGGCGCTGAATCAGCAATTGCAATGCCGTGCGCTCGGCGCGAGAGAAAAAACCCAGCAAGCGCTGCAGCATTTGCTGATAAACATAGTTCATTGCCTGATCATGGGTAGCGGTCATCATTATTTACCTGTGACTCAAAAGTGCGATGCCACGCAAATAACGAGGTGTATTGCGCAACAGGTTGTTTGTCATGAATGGAGTGCCGGTGCTGTTATTCAAATGCTAGCACTTAAGCATTGTGTAATTATTTGAAATGTTTGAACGCTACGGGTAACCCAGGGAGATCAATATCGGCGCAATGCCCCGCAGAGCGGGCGCCTTGGGCTCCGGCGGGTTTTCCTAGGAAATTTCCGACAGCGTCCCACAGACACTTAGCACAAGAAATAAAGAAAGAAGTTGCCCATGAATGTAAGACAACTGAGCGACGCCGCATTATTTGTTGAGCATATATTGCCGGCGCGCATTGAGGAGTTTCAGCCTGATACTCAGCCATGACTCTTTCCTTGAGATGAAAGTAATCATTCAATTATCAGGGCTTACATAATGATTAGAAGATACAGATTGAGAGCAAAAACCAGTTCAGTTGCTGAACCGGCCCACCGACAGATCGATGACACGTCTCATTTTGGAGCGACTGCCAGCAGAAGAGTCCGCGTTCGGCGGACTCTTGGCAGAGAAAGGGCTCAGGCAGGCTCGACCTGAAGGGCGACCCGTTCGCGACAAGGGCATTCACCCATATAGCGGTGCGCTTCGACAAACTCGGAAAACGGGAAGACCCGGGTTTTGAGCGGCAGCAGCACGCGGTCGGCGGTCAGTTGGTTGATGTCACGCAGGGCACGCTGCAATGCGACCTGGTCCTGAATGATGCCCAGTTCCGGCTTTCCGGTGAAGTTACCGATGCAGTGCACGAAAAACTGAATGTTCTTCTGGAACGCCGCGCAGGCCGGGAACGGCGTCTGGTTACCTCCTTGCAGGCCATAGAGCACCAGGCTGCCACGAGGGGCGAGCACATCGCCGAGCAGCGACATCTGCGGCCCGCCAAGGCCATCGAACACCACATCGACGCCGCGGTTATCAGTGATCTTGTTGATCTGCATCAGCAGATCCTGTTCTTCGGTGACGATGACTTTCTCGGCGCCCAGGGACAGCAGGTACTCACGCTCATCCGCGGTTTTGGTCGCAGCAATCACCCGCACACCAAGGGCTTTGCCCAGTTGCACGAACGATGGCCCGGCGCAGTGGCTGGCGTCAGTCACCAGGGCAAATTGCCCGGGTTTGACTCGCGCCAGATCAACGTAGGCAAAGTAGGCTACCAGCAGCGGCGTGTAGTGCACGCTGGCCTCGATCGGGCTGAGCACATCCGGGTAGCGGGTCAGCGCCGTGCGTGGCAGAACGATCTGTTCGCCATAGACCGGATAGTCATTAGGGCTTTCGGCCGGGAAACTGGCCACCTTGTCACCGACAGCCAGGTCATCGACGCCCTCGCCGAGCGCCGTGACCACACCGGCCATTTCACTGCCAAGGCCTGACGGCAGACGTGCATGGGATGAGGCCAGGTTCTGGCGCCAGAGAATGTCATACCAGCTGATGCCTATCGCTTCGACGCGCACCTGCACTTCGCCCGGCGCAGGCAGAGCGGCCGCATGCTCTTCGCATTTGAGCACCTCGGCTGGACCAAACTTGTGAAAACGGATCGTGCGGGACATCGCAAACCTCGTCAAAGTAACCTCTAATGCCCTGAACTCTATCTGGGCTTTCTACCCAAGACCATCAGTGGCTATTAATAGTCGACATGCCTGTCATTGATTCCGCAGCGACGGCGACATCATCCAATGCCGTGAAAAACCGAAGCAGCCTTTCAGAAAAAACTGAATTACCCTATGCAGAGTACCAGTCTTTCCCCGTAAGATTCATGCCGGCCATTGTTCTCATATGGCCGCTCACGTCAAGTTTGCTGACTCTGCCAGGACTCCAGATGAATCGTAATGACCTGCGTCGTGTCGACCTGAACCTGTTGATCGTTTTCGAAACACTGATGCACGAACGCAGCGTGACCCGCGCTGCGGAAAAATTGTTCCTCGGCCAGCCGGCCATCAGTGCGGCGCTCTCGCGCCTGCGCGGGCTGTTCGATGACCCGTTGTTCGTGCGTACCGGCCGCAGCATGGAGCCTTCCGCCCGAGCAGTGGAAATCTTCGCCCTGCTCTCGCCGGCCCTGGATTCGATTTCCACCGCGGTCAGTCGTGCGGCGGAATTCGACCCGGCGACCAGCACCGCGGTGTTCCGCATCGGCTTGTCGGATGATGTTGAATTCGCGCTGCTGCCAATGCTGCTCAAACGGCTGCGCGCAGAATCGCCGGGAATCGTGCTGGTGGTGCGTCGGGCCAACTACATCCTGATGCCGAGCCTGCTCGCCTCGGGCGAGATTTCCATCGGCGTCAGCTACACCGCCGACCTGCCGGCCAACGCCAAGCGCAAAGTGCTGCGCCGCAGCATGCCAAAACTGTTGCGGGCCGACACGGTGCCGGGGCCGTTGAGCCTGGATGACTTCTGCGCCCGCCCCCATGCCTTGGTTTCGTTCGCGGGCGACCTGAGCGGCTTTATCGATGAAGAGCTGGAGAAGCTGGGGCGCAAACGGCATGTGGTGCTGGCGGTGCCGCAGTTCAATGGTCTCAGTACACTGATCAGTGGCACTGATATTGTTGCGACAGTGCCTGATTACACAGCTGAAGCGTTGACGGCGGCTGGTGGTGTGCGAGCCGAAGATCCGCCGTTGCCGGTGCGCAGTTTTGAGCTGCACATGGCTTGGCGTGGGTCGCAGGATAATGATCCGGGTGAGCGGTGGTTACGGTCGCGGATTCAGATGTTCTTCGGCGACCCTGAAAGCCTTTGAAAGGGGCTGGCACATCTCTCGTCAAGGGCGCATTAGCTGGATTTATTACCATCCAAACGCCCGCTGCTGCCGATTGAGACCAGCTCTAGTCCACCGCCATTTTAGGGGGGGAGTTATTGGGGGCAAACTCTGTCCACTAAAAAGTATGCCCCCAACCATGATGTCCCACCTTGAGACATTACAAGACGAAAGTTTCGGTGATGCTCGAGTCGGCCGCTTGGCGATCTCACGGTCAGCGAAAGATCGCCATTCGCAGCTGTAACTTATTTACTGCAAGCGCATTCGTTTTATGTCCCTCTGCGGCGGCTCTCCGAACAGACGGCTATATTCGCGACTGAACTGCGACGAGCTCTCATACCCCACCAACCCTCCCGCACTGCTTGCGTCGACATTCTGACTTAGCATCAACTGTCGAGCCGCTTGCAGCCGCAATTGTTTCTGATACTGCAGCGGACTCATGCCCGTTACGGTGCGAAAATGTTGGCGAAAGGTAGACGGACTCATGTGTGCATTCGCCGCCAAGTCGTCCATGCGTAGCGCATGGCGAAAGTTAAGTTTCAGCCAGGCAAGCGTCTTGGCTATGTGTTGGCTCGGTGAGCCCGCGGCAACGACATGTAGCAACTGCGAACCGTGAGCACCGCTTAACAGGCGAGCAATGATCTCCTCCTTGATCAGCGGCGCAAGGGTTTCAAGTAGTTCGGGTTCGCTGAGCAGTCCGACCAAACGCCCCAGTGCATCAAGCACCGCGGCGTCCAGCGCCTGTACGGTGATTGGCCGGAACCCTTCATCCTTCATGCGCTGTGACAACCGCATGCGCTCGGCGAGCTGTATCACCGTGGCGCTGTCGAACGTAAGCATCATGCCCAGAAACGGTTGTGCGACGCTCGCTTGGGTCACATGTGAAATGACCGGTAGGTCAACGCTGGTAACCATGGACTGACCGGGCGCGTAACTAAGCACTTCCTCCCCCACCATGACCTGCTTGCAGCCTTGCAGGGTCACCCCAATCCCCAGTCCGTAAATACAGTGCACAGGCGCAGTGGAACACTTGCGTCGATGCAGGCTCAGGCCGGGAACGGCGGTGATCAAGTCGCAATCACTGCGCACAATCTGGCTGACGTCGCCGGCGAGACGACTTGTGTTGGCGGCAATTTGGTGACTTTTGGTAGCAGGCTGCACAGCGCTCTCCTTGAAAACATGAAGTCTATAGCTGGTCACGAATGATGCCGTTGCTCACACGAACAATATCGGCCATGACCGCCAGGGCAATCTCCGCCGGGGTCTTGCTCCCCAGTCTTAAACCAATAGGTGCATGAATCCGCTCAAGTGCCTGATCTTTCGGCATACCGATGCGTTTGATCCGCTCCAGGCGCCTTGCGCTGGTGCGCTGGGAACCCATGGCGCCGATGTAGAATGCAGGGGTTCTGAGCGCTTCAAGCAAGGTTAGATCGTCCAGGCGGGGATCATGGGTCAAAGCCACGATGGCCGTCGCCGCGTGGCAGCCAACTTGGGAAATGTATCTGGCCGGCAACATCTCGACCAACGTCACCCCTGCCATGCTGAACCCCGAGGTCAGTTCTGTGCGCGGATCACAGACGATCACCTCATAACCCAGTGCAATCGCGAAACCGGCACAAAACTCTGCCACCGGAGACAACCCAGCCACCAGTAACCGATGAGCGGCCCCCACGCGAATACGCACCTGATCGGCTTCCACGCAGACGGCTGCGCTCACCGCCGTCTCGATTTTAATGCATCGAGTTTCGGACCCCAATGAAACCTGGCGTTCCACCCGATCCTGGCCCTGCAGCGCACTCAGTAACACGGCGAAGTGCTCCCTCGTCTGGGAATTCGGCTCAAACCGCTCTACCAGCACATCGAGCACACCGCCACAGGGCAACTCCAGCGAGGGTGCAAGTCCACCCTCGCCATAGCGCACAATCTGGTTGTGGCAGGCGAATTCGCCACGGCCCAGTCGCTCCAGGAAATCCTCCTCTACGCATCCTCCCGACAGCGAGCCGCAGAAGCGTCCCGTCGGCAAAGCTACCAGCATCGATCCTGGCCCCCGGGGCGCGGAACCGAACGTCGCAAGAACCGTGCACAGCCACACGCAATTGCCCTGATCGAGCCAACTCAGGGCTTGCTGAATGACCTGAAGATCAAGGTTTTTCATAGGTTTCTACGCCAGCCAATGGGCCGTCGGTTGAAACACGCACTTCAGCCACTGCGTGATACGTACTGAACAACAGAGCGCTGGCATGATGCTGGCGAGCCAGATGAAACAAATCCGGCTCTACCGTTTGCGCCAATTCGAGTGCGTGCTCGCCGTCGGCTCTGGAGGACCACAGAAACTTCATGAGCACCCGTTCGCCCTCATCACTGACATGTACTTGCGCACTGATGAAGCCAGGATAGAAGCAAGTAAATTGCTTCGCGCGAGTGATCAATGCCGTCACCAACCCCTGCACATGGAGCGGATCGACGGTGAATTCAACGAACTGGCTAAACCCGGAATCGCGGACTGATTCATTCATGAGCACTCTCCAAAAAACAGGTTCAGGTCTTGGGCCTTGCTCAGCAGCCCGATCATGGCGAAACAGGCATTCATGGGGTAGCGCCTGCCAGCAGGGGCGAACTCAACTCGCCCAGTTCTGCAGCCAGTACGCATAAGGGGTTGGCAGCACCGCCGAAGGGTTCTGAATGTTCAGGGCTCGTGCCGCCTGAAACGGCCAATGCGGATTCGCCAGTAAACTACGAGCGAAACACACCAGGTCGAGCTGCCCATTACGCACGAAATCATCCGCTCGCCGGGCATCGGTGATCATCCAGCCGGTGCCCACCGGCAGGCCAGTTTCCGCGCGAACCTTCTCGGCATAAGGCACCATGAAGTTCGGTGCCCAAGGCACGGGTTCACCTGCGGTAGAGAGCGCCAAGGAGACGTCGACAAAATCGACCCCTGCCCCTTTAAGCCAATCCAGCACCTGAATCGACTCGGACAAAGACTGCTCAGCCTCCTGACCAAACTCCACCACGCCCAGGCGCACGGCCAGGGGTAAATGAGCCGGCCAGACTCGCTTGACCGCGCCCACAGTCTCAATCAGGAACCGTGCCCGGTTCTCCAGGTCTCCCCCGTAGCGGTCAGTGCGAAAGTTAGCGCGCCGAGACAAAAAGCTCTGACCGAGAAAGCCGTGCGCGAAATGCAGTTCCAGCCATTCAAACCCTGCCTCTAACGCCCGGACTGCAGCTCTGGCGAAATCGTGTTGTGTGCGCTGAATGTCTTCGCGTGTCATCTCCCCGGGGATATGAGGGGTACCGGGTATAAAGGGCAATGCGCTAGGTGCGATCGGCTGCCAGGCATGAGGATCGGATTCCGGCAGAGGTGCCCCGCCTTGCCAAGGCGCTATGCAACCGGCTTTACGTCCAGCATGCCCAAGCTGAATACCTGCCACTGCTCCAGCCGCCTTGATGGAATGTGCCACAGATGCAAAACCAGATATTTGTGAGTCACTCCATAGCCCGGCATCACCCAAGGTTATCCGCCCCCTCGGTGAGACGGCCGTGGCCTCTACCATCACCAGACCAACGCCACCCTTGGCCAGGGTTTCATAGTGGGTCTGGTGCCATTCATTCAGCAAGCCGTCACGTGCCTGGTACTGACACATCGGCGAAGCAACGATACGGTTGCGCAGAGTGACGTCTTTCAGGGTATAGGGCGTGAAAAGAGAGGTCATCGTGCGGTCCTGCTTCGTTGATCAGAATGGCCACAGTATGATGCGGCTCCGGCATCAGCCGATTGCCTGATTGACGCTGTTGTTTGCACGATTCAACGGAGTTTTGTAGCGTCGACTTGCCATGAACCATATATTACAAAGTACTTCAGTTCGTCTTAATGCCTAATACAATGAAGCCGCTCTACAGTCGATGAAAGATGTAGTCGACGTGCGGCCGATCATCCAGAGCAACACCCGCCGCTTGCAGTTGCCGGTGTAAGTCAGGGTCATCGATTCGTATCTTCCAGTCGTGGCTTGTCGGTGCCCTCATCCCGACGTCGTAATGATGAATGGCCTCAAGTAGAGACGTTCGATCAGGTAAGTACACAGCCAGGGCATTGCCTTTCCAGGCGGCAACGCTCAGCCCCATGGCTTCACACACGACAATCTTGGCCTGTGCGTCGTCCCTGTCGGCCTGACGGGAGCGTTCGACTTGATCGGCCAGTACCGGGTCGACGATCCGGTCGGTGAACAAGACCTCGCCCTGCTTCCAGACCTCTGGCGGGCAAACTTTGTTTTCCGGGTTCAGGGCAATAAACGGATTGATTTCCATCGGATAGATGCGGCAAACCAGCGGCCGCTCTTCATAGATACCGCAGCGATCGTCTTCGCCCAGGCTCGGGCATTGCTGCAGCGCATTACCTGCGAGCACCGCGACCACCCGAATCCGTGCATCACCGCTGGCGACCTCCACCGCCCGTTGCGCGCTGTGGGCATACTGCCGAGGATCCGACTGCCAGGTCGATTCATCGAATGCCTCCAGGATCACGGCCACCTCATGCCCGCGTTGAAGCCACTGCCTCGTCTCGTTCAACGTCAGTGGGATCAGACGTCCTTTGCAGCAAATCCCGCAGCCATTACAGGCAAACCGGATAGCGTTGTTTTCCATATCAAGCACTCACAACAGTTTTCGAATGCCCATGGGAGTGCCTGACACGCCGCTAGCGGCGTGCCAGGCCCCGATGGCTCACGCGGAGTATGTGAAGCGCCGTGTAGATCGGGTTGCCCGATCCGGGTACTTGCTTGCCTGATACAAGGAGATTGTTGAGCGACCAGCGCCCGGCAAAGGTGCCAGGCGCTAGATGAGCACAGCCCCATGAGACAACGTCAGGCAATGTGCTTGTGGGATTACTGCGGTGCAGGCACATAACCTTCGGTTATCACTACGGAGCCTTCAGTAGCGGCCATTCGAAGTTTTTTAGCCGCGGTGTACTCCGGCGAGTTGTAGAAGCGCTGAGCCTCGACAAGGCTTGGAAACTCGGCAATGGCCATCACCGACTTGGGTTTTCCTTCAACTGCCGTGGCATTGAGGTTGAAAACAATCACCTTGCCACCGTACTTCGGTGCCAGCGGCCCTGCGGCTTCCATGTAGCGTTGGAAGGTCGCCTGATCGTTGATCTGGTAGTTGGCAATCATGTAGCCGTGCGGCGTTGACTCCTGCGCCAGACAGAGACCGGCAAACGCGAACGTGATTGCAGCGACAGAAGCTGCGACCCATTTTTTCATCGTATGAACTCCCATGAGTTTGAATAACAGACAGAACGCCCCCCGGATGAACCGGATCGGCCATCGATGGGCCATCGTGGTTTTCAAAGTATGTGAGGGTGTGCCAGGAGGGAGTTGCCGGTTCTGCTGCTTCTACTGCCTGATCCAGCGAATTGACGCTCAAGATCAAAACAGGTGTCCGCTTACGGATGCATGGACACCTGAGGCCGCCGTCCTGCATGGGCCACGGGTGCCAAATACTCATGGCGACCATGCACTGAGTCCGACGGTGAATCTATAGCGGTACCGCACCGATCTGCTGCAGCAAACCCAGCAGGTCAGGCTGACCATGCTCTTCAACTATTTGACCATCGGCGAACCGATAAAAATTGACCGCCTTGACCTCAATAGTCTTTCCGGAGGGTGGAACACCCAGGAAGTTTCCATGATGCGTACCGCGCATCGTAAAGCGCGCGGCCACCCTGTCGCCCTCAATAATCAGTTCCTCAAGCGTCCACTGAATATCTGGAAAACCTGCGCGCATCATCGCAATGATCTCCTGATAGCCGTCCGGCCCCTGCAAAGGCTCAGAACGCCCCGGAACGAAAAACGTCGCCTGCGGAGAAATTAGCTCCCCGGCCAACTCATCGCTCGCGGTGTTTATGAAATCAGTGAAGCGCTTCATCAGAAGCTTGTTTGATCCCGTTTCCATGATGGTTTCCCTTTCTATGTGAGTCGTTTGTAAAACACCGCCTCGAGCTTGTTAGAGGGGTTGCGCATTAGAGAACCCCTCGCTGAAAAACCCTTAAGCCTGATCGGTGGGCATGATCCACAGTTCGCTGACGGCGGCATGGCGTGGCCGGGTGACCATGTAAACCACGCCATCGGCGATGTCCTCGGCCTGCAGCACCTCAGTGCTCTCGTAGAAAGCATCGATGCTGTCGCGCATCGTGCCGCTGTTATGCGAGCCCAACTCCGTGTCGACACCGCCTGGCTCCAGCACACCCACGCGGACATGCTTCTTGGTGATCTCCTGGCGCAGGGATTCGGTGAATCCGTTCACGCCAAATTTGGTCATGTTGTAGACGCCATAGTTGGCCCAGGCTACACGGCCAGCGATCGATGAGATGTTGACGATATCGGCGACCCGGCGAGGCCCGTCTTCGGCTGCGGCCAACAAGTGCGGCAAAGCCGCGTTGGTCATGTACAACAGGCCTTTCTGGTTGATCGCAATCATCCGCTCCCATTCCTCGGGATCGGCGCCGACAATAGGGCCAAGCAGCATCAGCCCTGCGTTGTTGATGAGAATGTCCAGCCGCCCGAACCGTTCGACGACTGCCTGAACAGCCGCCTCGGATTGGGCGCGGTCGGTGATATCGGCACGTACCGCGCGGGCGCTACCGCCCGCCGCCTGGATTTGTACAACGAGGTCATCCAGGCGGTCCTGCCGACGAGCAACCAAGGCGACACTGGCGCCCTTAGCAGCGAGCGCCCGCGCGGTGGCGTGGCCAATCCCGCTACTGGCGCCGGTGACGAGGGCAACGGTACCTGCAAGTGGTGATGTCATGAGCATGTCCTTTGTGATCCTGGGTGAAAATCGAGCGTCAGGCGTCGTCGTGAGCAAGAGAGGACGACAATTTACGATAGGCGTCGGCCTGTGCCAGTAGCGCGTTGGCCTTGGCCTCGAAGGTCTGAACCGCATCGAAGCCCGCGGCGAAACGAACCGGCGGCTCGTCGAGCCCTGCCAGCTGCACAATCGCGTCGGCGAGCTTGGCAGGGTCACCGCCCTGTTTGCCGTCCATGCCACTCCAGGCTGTGACGGTCTCTCGCGTCCGCTGGGCATAGTCGTCGATGGAGGGTAGCGCGTAGGTGGTGGAATCGGCCGTCAGCAGTTCTGTGCGGAAGAAACCTGGCTCGACCAACATCGTGCGTATGCCGAAGGGTTCGATCTCTGGCGCGAGCGACTCGATCCATCCTTCGAGGCCGAATTTTGCCGCCGCATAGGCCGTGCAGAACATGCCGCCAGCGATACCCGCCGTAGAGGAAATGGTCAGCAAAAGACCCGAGCGCTGCTTGCGCATCACCGGCAGTGCTGCACGAGCGACGTTCATCGGACCGAACAGCAGCGTCTCGATCTGGCTGCGCACCTGTTCCGGGCTGAGCTCTTCGAAGAAACCCGCATAGAAGTTACCCGCGTTGTTGACCAGTACGTCAATCCGTCCGAACTTGCCGATGGCGGCCTTGACCGCGTCTTGGGCATCATCGGGACGGGTAACGTCGAGCTTGAGGGTCAGCAAGTCTTCATGCTCGCCGATTGCCACCAGCACTTTCCCGGCATCACGGCCGGTCGCAACGACGGCATGTCCGGCAGCGAGTGCCGCTTTGGCGATGTCTACACCCAGTCCACGGCCAGCACCGGTGATAAACCAAACTTGTTTCTCAGTCATGTGATTGTTCCTTTTCTAACGAGTACCTATTGTGTCGAGCCTCTCCTTTTGGTTGCTGCATCAATCGGCGTATTCATTGCCTAAAATGACGAATCTGTCTCATCGACAACACGCATCTGCATTTCATTCATTCGACCGCCGTGCACCTTGAGCCTGGACAGCGCCGTGTGGATCTCACTCAGGTCTGCGGACGTCAATTGAACGCTGACAGAGGCCAGGTTCTCTTCCAGATGATCCAATCTGCGCGTACCTGGAATCGGAACAATCCAGGGCTTCTGGGCCAGCAGCCATGCCAGCGAGATCTGCGCGGGAGTGGCGCCCAGTTCATCCGTCAAATTGGGCAATCATTGAAGCGGATCGCGCAATCGATCCAGGAAGTATGGCGCTACAGTTGGCAAACGCCCGGAACACGGATCCCACTCATTCATGGAGAGCTGTCCCACTATGAGCGCCCTCAACATCAATGGCCGTGACTACACGGTTGACGTAGACCCTGGCACCCCGATTCTCTGGACTCTGCGTGACGCGCTGGGCATGACCGGCACCAAGTTTGGCTGCGGGGCAGCACTGTGCGGCGCTTGTACTGTTCACCTTGATGGCCAGGCCATTCGTTCCTGCGTCACGCCTATCGCGGCCGCCGAGGGCAGGAAGATCACCACCATCGAAGCAGCAACCAACGGCAGCGACCCGGTTGGCACAGCCGTACACGAGGCATGGGTCAAACACGACGTAGCGCAATGCGGCTATTGCCAGAGCGGCCAGATCATGAGCGCGACGGCTTTCCTCAAGGCTCAACCCAAGGGCAAGCAGCCCACGGCGGCCGAGATCGACTCGGCCATGGCTGGCAACATCTGCCGCTGTGGCACTTACGCTCGTATCCGCGCGGCGGTGGCTGATGCCGCCAAAGCCCTCGCCTGACTGGAGCTTGCCATGTTCAACGACACCTACCCGGACGAGCTCCCCCCCGTGTTGCAACACATACTCGAGCGCGACCAGATCGACGGCCCCACCACACTCCCCCGCCGCAGCTTCCTGAAAATCCTTGGTGTAGGCGGCCTGGCGCTGGGGGCATTTCCTCATCTGGCCCTGGCGCAACAGCCTGGCGACAACCGCGCAATGCCTCTCAAGCCGAGTCAGCAACCCTCGGCATTCGTGCAGATAGCGCCCAATGGGGAAGTCACCGTAACCATCAACCGGTTGGAGTTCGGTCAGGGCGTGCAGACTGGCCTGCCGATGATCCTTGCAGAAGAGCTTGATGCTGACTGGAGCCTCGTGCGCAGCCGCAATGGTACTAGCGACATCGCCTACCAGGACCCACTCTTTGGCATGCACCTCACCGGCGGTTCCAATTCGATCAAGAACAGCTATACCCAGTACCGCGAACTGGGTGCCCGCGCTCGCGCCATGCTGCTCGCCGCGGCGGCCGCGCGCTGGAATGTGGATATGGCCAGCCTGAGCACGCAATCCGGAATGGTGCTCGGCCCCGCTGGCCGCAAAGCGAGCTATGGCGAACTGGCCGAGGCCGCGATGGCGCTGCCCGTGCCCGAAACGATCACGCTCAAGGACCCCAAAGACTTCCGAATCATTGGCCATGCCACCACCCGCATCGATGCCAAAGCCAAGAGCAGTGGCCAGCAGGATTTCGGCATCGACATGAAACTGCCAGGGCAACTAACGGCCGTGGTGGCCAGACCGCCAGTATTCGGTGCCAAAATTGCGTCTTTGGATGACAGTGCTGCACGTGCCATCAAAGGCGTGAAAGCTGTGCTGCGTGTACCGCTCGATGGGGGGGCTGAAGGCGTTGCCGTCGTCGCTGACGGTTACTGGCAAGCCAAACAAGGCCGTGATGCACTGAAACTGCAATGGGATACGACGACTGTCGAAAAGGTCGATAGCGACAAGCAGTTGGCCGACTATCGGGAGCTGGCGGGTCGTCCTGGTCCACGGCTCTTCGAGGCGGACATGGCGCCACTGGAAACAGCGCCCCATCGATTAGACGCCGAGTTCGTGTTTCCTTACCTGGCCCATGCGCCAATGGAGCCGTTGAACTGCACAGTCAAACTGTCCGAAGAACGCTGCGAGTTATGGGTGGGCACCCAGTTTGCCGGGGCCGACAGCGCCGCGGCCGCACGTGTACTGAACCTCAAGCCCGAGCAAATTCAAATTAATGTGCAGACGGCTGGCGGCGGCTTTGGCCGGCGTGGCATAGCCACCAGCGACATTGTGGTGCTGGCATGTGAGGTGGCCAAGGCCGCGCGAATGGCCGGTTTGAATGTACCGGTGCGCACGCTATGGAGCCGCGAGGATGATATCAAAGGCGGCTACTACCGCCCCATGCACCTGCACCGCGCTCGTCTCGGTTTTGATGATACCGGCAAGGTGCTGGCCTGGGACCACGTTGTGGTAGGACAGTCCATCATCAGTGGCACCATGTTCGGGGGACGGGTGAAAAACGGCATCGACCCCACGGCGACGGAAGGCATGCGCGATCCCTACCCACTGCCAATGCGCCTGACGGTGCATCACCCAAAACTCAACGTGCCGGTGTTGTGGTGGCGCAGTGTGGGCTCCACCCACACAGCCTTCGTGATGGAGACGGTGATCGATGAGATCGCCCGAACAACCAAACAAGATCCAGTGGCTTACAGGATGAAACTGTTTGCCGATCAAAGTCCGCGCCATCGGGCTGCATTGCAACTGGCGGTGGACAAGAGCGAGTACGGCAAACGCGAGCTGCCTGCTGGCCGAGCCTGGGGCGTTGCGGTACATGAGTCGTTCAGTTCGGTAGTGGCTTACGTCGTGGAAGCCTCGGTGCAGAACGGCCGTCCGGTACTGCACCATGTGACCGCCGGCGTCCACTGCAACCTGGTCGTCAACCCGCGCAGTGTTGAGGCCCAAGTACAAGGTGCCGCCCTTATGGGGCTGTCAATGTGTCTGCCGGGCGGTGCCATCACCTTGAAAGACGGCGTCGTGCAACAGAGTAATTTTGCAGACTTCAGCGTTCCACGCATCACCGATATGCCGGAATTTTCCATTCATGTCGTGCCAAGCGCCGAACCACCCACAGGGATGGGGGAACCCGGCCTGCCACCGTTGGCCCCAGCCTTTGCAAACGCGGTCGCACGCCTCACCGGTAAGCCGGTGCGTGAGCTGCCCTTCAAGCTGACGTGACAATGGCCCCCGTGACTACCGGTTTGCGAAGTACCCAGGCGATCGGCTTCTGACACAGCAGCCTGTTACCGTACGCTGAGTCATTAACGCCCGGGTATTGGACTGCCTGGGCGTTTTACAACGCGTTTCCGCCTGAGCGAGTCAGGGCTCGCAATGCGGCTCGGTTGAGGCAACCGGGGCGTACGCAGTAACACACTGATTTCATCGCAGCTGACCGCGCTGCTGAAAAAGTGGCCCTGAATTTCATCGCAGCCGTTTTCACGCAGGAAGGTTTGCTGCTCTTCGGTTTCGACACCTTCGGCAATGACCTTCAGGTTCAGTTTGTGCCCCAAAGAAATCACTGCGGTGGCGATGGCTTTGTCGTTCTCGTTGTCGGGCAGATCGCGCACGAAAGACTGGTCGATCTTGAGTCTCGCGATCGGGAAACTTTTCAATGCTGCGAGGCTGGAGTAGCCGGTGCCGAAGTCGTCGATCGAGAGACTGATCCCCATTGATTGCAGCTCCTTCATTTTGCTGATGGCTTGCTGAAGGTCTTGCATGATCAGACTTTCGGTCAGCTCCAGCTCAAGGTACATCGGGTCCAGTCCGGTTTCTTGCAAGGCATGCATCACCCGGTCGATCAGGTCCCTTTCGATGAACTGGCGTGCTGAAATATTCACCGACATAGTGATCGGCGGCCAGCCCGCATCCTGCCAGGCCTTGTTCTGTCTGCACGCGGTATGAATCACCCAGTCGCCGATGGGCACGATCAACCCGGTCTCTTCGGCCTGCGGAATGAATTTGACTGGAGACACCATGCCGAGCTCGGGGTGCTGCCAGCGGATCAGTGCCTCTACGCCGATAATCTGACCTGACTGCAAATCCACCTGTGGCTGGTACAGCAACAGGAACTCGTCATGGTTGAGTGCGTTTCGAAGCCCGTCTTGCATGGCGAGCTTGCCCTGAACCTTATTATTCATCTCGCTCGTATAGAACTGGTAACTGTTGCGACCCAGCTCCTTGGCCCGGTACATGGCGGCGTCCGCATTGCTGAGCAACGTGTCGGTATCGCTGCCGTCGGCGGGATAGGTGGCCAACCCCATGCTGCAGGTGACGTGGAGTGTATGTCCGCTGAGCTGAATCGGTCGCAGGATGGCTTCCTGGATTTTGTGCAGGGCGGGAGTAACTCCGTCGAGGTCTGAGGGCTGGTCGAACAGGATGATCACAAACTCGTCGCCACCCAGTCGCACGACGGTGTCGGTGCGGCGTACACACTCCAGCATGCGCTGGGCGACGGTTTTCAGCAGCTCGTCTCCAGCACTGTGCCCAAGGCTGTCATTCACCAGTTTGAATTTGTCCAGATCGAGAAACACCACCGTCACCAGCCGGCTGTAGCGCTGAGCATAAAGTATTGCCTGCTTGAGACGGTCTTCGAGCAGTGTGCGATTCGGCAGCCCGGTCAGTGCGTCATGGTCACCCATATAGCGAATGCGCTTTTCGGTAAGTTGGCGTTCTATCGCAATGCCGGCAAGAGGTGTCGCCATGTTGATCAGTCGTGTCTCGGTCGAGCTGGGGCTGCGTACGGTGCTGGAATACAAGGCAAACGTACCCAATACCTTTCGCTCATGGGACAGAATCGGCGTCGACCAGCACGCGCGAAATCCATAGGGCGCGGCGACTGAACGGTACTCCTCCCACAGCGGATCCAGCTCGATATCGGTGACGATGACCGGTTCTCGTCGATACACCGCGGTGCCGCATGAACCGACGTTCGGACCGATCGCAATCCCGTCAATGAGTTGGTTATAGGCTTTCGGCAAACTGGGCGCAGCCCCGTGCAGCAGGTGTTTGCCATCCTCATCCAGCACCTGGATGGACACCATCATCCCCTCCAGTTGGGACTCGACCAAGTGAGCCAGGCTGTCGAGGACTTCTGCAAGCTCGGTGCTCCTGGCGATCAGCTCCAGGACATGACCTTGTCCGGCACGGATCACGGCTTCTTGCTCTAATCGGCTGTTTTGCAAGGCGAGCCGTTCTGTGGCGATGCTCAACTGGACCGTTCTTTTTTCCAGCTGAAGTCGGTCTTTGAGGAATTGATTCACCGCGCGAGCCATGTTGCCGATCTCGTCCTTCCCATGTTCCGCCATCGTCAAATGCGTCTGGTCAGTGCGCTCCTGACGCAATTGCCGGCTTATTTCATTCAGACGCACGAGCACATGACGCCCCATGAAGACCCGGGTCACGAACCAGGCAAACACCAGGCTGGCGCCCAACATGATCAGCACCCATTGCTGGCTACGATTTGAGTCCTCGACCAAGCGCTGCAGGGCTTGGCGATAGTCTTCGGTGTAAGCACTGGATTGCGCACGGGCCACCGCGACCAGAACCCCGGCCTCGTTCTTCAGTTCCTCATTGAAGTGCTGTATGACGTTGTGCTGATTGATGAGCCTCAGGCGCAGGGAGAAGAGATCGGGCGTCTCCACATTAGCGTCGGGTAGCTTGCCTGTGGTGCGTGACAGGCGCTCATATCGGATCCGCAGCCGTTGCACGGCATTACTGTCGACAGCCTGCGGCAGATCGAAAAGTAACACCGCCAGTTCCAGGCTGGCCCGGGTCTGGGCCGCGGTTAACCGGGCGGTGTGATCCTCCATGATTTGCTTGAAGGTGACCTCGGTTTGCAGCAGGCTTTCTCGCAACTGCGCAACGATGTTGGCGGTATTGCGGAACATCTGACTCGACTGATGCATGTCGAGTATCGCCACGCCACTGTTCGCGGCAGTCAGCTGCTGCACCAGTTGATCAAGGGCTTCAAGCTGTTCGACGGTCGCCGCATAGCTTGAACGCAGGGTGTCGGGGGAGCGGGTTGTCAGAAGTTGATCGGTCTGGCGTTCGATCAGCAAGGTACGCTGCAGCATGTCTTGCCCATTTTGCATGCGCACCAGTCGTTCTTCCGTCAACTGGCGGGTGCCGTTGTTTGACGTGCGCAAGGCGTAGACCGCAGTTGCACCACTCGCCAGGATCAGCAGCGCCAGCGTCAGAAATGCCAGTGTGAACTGTGCGCGTAGAGATTGCGGCAATAGCCGGCGTCCGAGCCGGGAAGTAACGTCCAATGTCAGGGATTCCATTGCTGGCGATAGATGTCTCGATAGCCATTGTCCGGGTCGTACTGGGATTTCTTCCCGCCGTCGAAGGCGATATTGTCGGCATTGACCAGGTGAATCGGCGCTACGAAGCCGCTCACCGGCTGACCTGCAAACAGCCGGTTCAATTCATCCATCACTTGCCAGCCATGCAGGTTGAGCGGCTCGGCCACGGTGACGGTCTGGTAGGTTTTTGCCTGTATGCGCAAGAAAGCCGAAGCGCTGCCATCACCGGCAGACAACAGGCTGATGCCGTCACTGGGTATTGCGGCACTGGTCAATGAGGCAATCGAGTAGTCGAAATAGATGTCGTTGATGGCCAGCGTGTGGGTCCAGCGCTTGCCATAGCGCTGAAGCAGCTCCTTGGTGATCGTCGGCATCTTCTCGCCACTTTCGGAGATCGCGACATCACGCACTTCCAGCAACGTACATTCCCGACAGGCCCGAATGACGTTTTCCATGGCCTTGGCTTTCGCCATGGCGATGCTGTACTTGGAGTCGGTCAGGATGACCACGCCGGCGTGTCCGTTTGACTGTGCCACGGCCGCCATGGCCGTGAGGCGAGCCACTTCGAGCGGGTCGGTCGTGACGTTCATGGCCACCGGCGTGCCGTCAATCGGCCCGGGGCGTGCCCCGGCGTGCCAGCCAACCACCGGCACATCCCTGTTGGCGAAGAGGATTAGCGCCGCATTGTTTTCAAGGGCATCGGAGCCGCACAGGATGAGGCCATCGGGTTTCGCTGCCAGGGCATCGGAAAAGGCCTTTGCGCGCCCGGCCGATGATCCAGCGCCATCGAATATCTTCAGCGTCCAGCCCATCACCTTGGCTGCCTCGCGAGCGCCCTGCGCGACACCGACGATTCCTCCGTTACGCAAATCTTCTGCGACAAGGGCGATGCTCTTGCCCCGCAGGGCTCGCGGGCCGGATTCAGGGCCGCTCCAGCGAACGGCTTCAAGGGTGGCCCTGGAAACGATTTCCTGCGCTTGAATCACCGTAACCGTGGCGTTTTCGACAGCGTATCCGGGAGTTGCCGTGAAAAGACAGAAAACCGTAATTGAAGCTATCCAAAGTAGCCAGGGCCTGAGTAACCAGGGCCTGATCAGACAGGTTCGATCACCGCATGTAATGCCGGGTCTGGAGCTGATGGCGCGTTCATAGTCTGGCATGGCGTCCCTTTTTGCCAAGAGTGCAGCGTTCACTATCCGAAAGGATAGTCGGTTCTGCTGTCATCAGGTCTTTTGTGGGGAAAGTGCGCGAACTTTAGTCCTGAACATTCAGGCCAGCTGGTATTCACTCTGATTTTTCATCATTTCATTTGAAAGCCCGCCAACGGAAGGTGCATGCTAGAGGGCTTGCAATGAACTTATATCATTCCGAATGATAGTTACCTTCGGTTCATTCGATTCGTGCCATACAACCCCGCCAAGCATCATCCGTCCATCTCAATACATTGGCGGATGCATCCATGGAACAGTCACTCAAACATTTGCGCTTCCCCTTGGCCCTGTTGGCCGTGCTGGTGATGAGCGCCTGCGGCAAGACCCCGGACGCTGCCGCCACGATGCCCGCGGCCAAAGTCAGCGTGGCCAAGGTGCTGGAGCAACCGGTCAACGAGTGGGACGAATTCACCGGGCGCCTTGAAGCGCCGGAAACGGTAGAGATTCGTCCACGGGTTTCCGGCCAGATCGATGATGTGGCCTTCACCGAAGGCGCGCTGGTCAAGAAAGGCGACCTGCTGTTCCAGATCGATCCGCGCCCCTTCCAGGCTGAGGTCCGCCGCCTCGAAGCCCTGGTTGCCCAGGCTCGCGCCACCGCCACCCGTAGCGAGAACGAATCTCAGCGCGGCGAACGTCTGCGCACCAGCAACGCGATTTCCGCCGAACTTGCCGACTCGCGCACCAGCGCCGCTCAAGAAGCACGCGCCGCCGTCGGCGCGCTCCAGGCGCAACTGGACCTGGCCAAACTGAACCTGAGCTTCACCCGCGTCACGGCGCCTATCAGCGGCCGTGTCAGCCGTGCTGAAATCACCGCCGGTAACCTGGTGACCGCCGATACCACCGCGTTGACCAGCGTGGTGTCCACCGACAAGGTCTACGCCTACTTCGACGCCGACGAGCGTGTCTTCCTTAAGTACACCCAGCTCGCCCGCCAGGGCCAACGCGGCGCAACCACGCCGGTTTACCTCGGCCTGTCCAATGAAGACGGCAACCCCCACCAGGGCCAGATGAACTTCGTCGACAACCAGGTCAACCCGAAGACCGGCACCATCCGCGGTCGCGCGGTGTTCGACAATAGCGACGGCGCCTACACCCCGGGTCTTTATGCACGCCTGAAACTGGTGGGCAGCGGCACTTACTCCGCGGTGTTGATCAACGACGAAGCGGTCGGTACCGACCTGGGTAAAAAGTTCGTGCTGGTGATGGATGCCGACAACAAAACGGCTTACCGCCCCGTCGAACTGGGTCCGAAGATCGAAGGTCTGCGCATCGTGCGCAGCGGCCTGAACAAGGACGACACCATCATCGTCAAGGGCTTGCAACGGGTTCGCCCTGGTTCACCGGTCACCCCTGAAGTGATCCCGATGGCCAGCCAGGAAACTCTCGCGGCTCTGGCTCAACAACGACAAGCGCTGGAAGCCAGCAACCTGCCCCAAGTCGCACCTGCCAAGGTCGCGCCGGGTACGGTTGTGAAAGTGGCTGCTGCGACTCCACGCGGTTAAGGGATCTCTACGATGAATTTTTCCCAATTCTTCATTTCACGGCCGATCTTCGCAGCGGTGCTATCGCTGCTGATCCTGATCGCCGGCGCCATCTCGCTGTTCCAGTTGCCGATCAGCGAATACCCGGAAGTCGTGCCGCCGACCGTTGTGGTCCGTGCCAACTTCCCGGGCGCCAACCCTAAAGTCATCGGTGAAACCGTGGCCGCTCCTTTGGAGCAAGCCATCACCGGCGTCGAGAACATGCTGTACATGTCCTCGCAGTCCACCGCCGACGGCAAGATCACGCTGACCATCACCTTCGCGCTGGGCACCGACCTGGACAACGCGCAGGTGCAGGTTCAGAACCGCGTGACCCGGACCGAGCCCAAGCTTCCCGAGGAAGTGACGCGCATCGGTATCACCGTCGACAAGGCTTCGCCCGACCTGACCATGGTTGTGCACTTGACCTCGCCGGACAAACGCTACGACATGCTCTACCTGTCCAACTACGCCTTGCTCAACATCAAGGATGAGCTGGCGCGTCTGGGCGGTGTCGGTGATGTGCAGCTGTTCGGTATGGGCGATTACTCGCTGCGGGTGTGGCTCGATCCGAACAAGACCGCTTCGCGCAACCTGACCGCGACCGATGTGGTCACCGCGATTCGTGAACAAAACCGTCAAGTGGCGGCCGGTGCCCTGGGCGCTCCGCCTGCGCCGAATGCCACGGCGTTCCAGCTGTCGGTCAACACCCAAGGTCGACTGGTTTCCGAGGAAGAGTTCGAGAACATCATTATTCGCTCCGGTGAGAATGGTGAAATCACTCGCCTGAAAGACATCGCTCGCGTCGAACTCGGCTCCAGCCAATACGCCCTGCGTTCCTTGCTGAACAACCAGCCGGCGGTGGCGATCCCGATCTTCCAGCGCCCTGGCTCCAACGCTATCCAGATCTCCAACGACGTTCGGGAGAAAATGGCCGAGCTGAAGAAGAACTTCCCGGAAGGCATGGACTTCAGCATCGTCTATGACCCAACGATCTTCGTGCGCGGTTCCATCGAGGCGGTGGTTCACACCCTCTTCGAAGCGCTGATCCTCGTGGTACTCGTGGTGATCCTGTTCCTGCAAACCTGGCGCGCCTCGATCATTCCGTTGGTGGCAGTGCCTGTTTCGCTGATCGGTACGTTTGCTGTGATGCACCTGTTCGGCTTCTCGTTGAACGCCTTGTCGCTGTTCGGATTGGTACTGGCCATCGGTATCGTGGTCGACGATGCGATTGTGGTGGTGGAGAACGTCGAGCGAAACATCGGGCTCGGATTAACCCCTGTCGAAGCCACCAAGCGTGCGATGCGCGAAGTGACCGGTCCGATCATCGCGACGGCGCTGGTGCTGTGTGCGGTGTTTATCCCGGCTGCGTTCATCTCCGGCTTGACCGGGCAGTTCTATAAACAGTTCGCCCTGACGATTGCGATTTCGACCGTGATCTCGGCCTTCAACTCGCTGACTCTGTCGCCGGCGCTGGCCGCCGTGTTGCTCAAGAGCCATGACGCGCCGAAAGACCGCTTCTCCAAGGTTCTGGACAAGATCTTCGGTGGCTGGTTATTCCGTCCGTTCAACCGCTTCTTTGACAAGGCCAGCCATGGTTATGTCGGCACTGTAGGCCGGGTTATCCGCAGCAGCGGTATCGCCTTGCTGGTGTACGCCGGTCTGATGGTGCTGACGTTCTTCGGTTTCTCCAATACCCCGACCGGTTTCGTACCCGGCCAGGACAAGCAATACCTGGTGGCCTTCGCGCAACTGCCGGATGCCGCGAGCCTGGACCGTACCGAAGACGTGATCAAGCGTATGTCCGACCTGGCCCTGAAACAGCCTGGCGTGGAAAGCGCGGTGGCCTTCCCGGGTCTGTCGATCAACGGCTTCACCAACAGCCCTAACGCCGGCATCGTGTTCGTCACCCTGAAACCGTTCGACGAGCGCAAGGATCCGAGCATGTCCGCTGGTGCGATTGCCGGTGCATTGAACGGCCAGTACGCCGGGATTCAGGAAGCCTACATGGCGATCTTCCCGCCGCCGCCGGTACAAGGCCTGGGCACCATTGGCGGTTTCCGCCTGCAGATCGAAGACCGGGGCAACCTGGGCTATGACGAGCTGTACAAAGAAACCATGAACATCATTACCAAAAGCCACAGCGTGCCGGAACTGGCCGGCCTGTTCACCAGCTACACCGTGAACGTGCCGCAGGTCGATGCCGCCATCGACCGGGAAAAAGCCAAGACCCACGGCGTTGCCGTCAGCGACATCTTCGACACCCTGCAGATCTATCTGGGTTCGCTGTATGCCAACGACTTCAACCGCTTCGGTCGCACCTATCAGGTCAACGTTCAGGCCGAGCAGCAGTTCCGCCTCGAATCGGACCAGATCGGTCAGCTGAAAGTGCGTAACAACCGGGGCGAGATGATTCCGCTGGCGACCTTCATCAAGGTCAGCGACACCTCGGGGCCGGACCGCGTGATGCACTACAACGGCTTCATCACCGCTGAAATCAACGGTGCGGCAGCCCCCGGCTACAGCTCCGGCCAGGCCGAGAAAGCCATCGAGAAACTGCTCAAGGACGAATTGCCCAACGGCATGACCTACGAGTGGACCGACCTGACCTACCAGCAGATTCTGTCCGGCAACACCGCGCTGTTCGTGTTCCCGCTCTGCGTACTGCTGGCATTCCTGGTACTCGCGGCTCAATACGAAAGCTGGAGCCTGCCACTGGCGGTGATCCTGATCGTACCGATGACCCTGCTGTCGGCCATTACCGGTGTGATTGCCTCGGGCGGTGACAACAACATTTTCACCCAGATCGGTTTGATCGTACTGGTGGGACTTGCCTGTAAGAACGCGATTCTGATCGTCGAGTTTGCCAAGGATAAACAGGAAGAAGGCCTCGGCCCGCTGGCAGCGGTGCTGGAAGCTTGCCGTCTGCGTCTGCGGCCGATCCTGATGACCTCCTTCGCGTTCATCATGGGTGTGGTGCCTCTGGTTTTCTCCAGCGGTGCCGGTGCTGAAATGCGTCATGCCATGGGTGTGGCGGTGTTCTCCGGGATGCTCGGGGTGACCTTCTTCGGTCTGTTGCTGACACCGGTGTTCTACGTACTGATTCGCAACTTTGTGGAGCGCGGTGAAGCGCGCAAAGCGGCCAAGGCGCTGAAATTGGACAAGCAACTGGAGGCGCAACAATGAGCCTGAAAGCCTTCCTGCCGAGCCTTCTGGTACTGGCCCTGAGTGCCTGCGCCGTTGGCCCGGACTACAAAACCCCAGCGACGGAGGCGGCCAACATCACGGCCGCCACCGATGGCAGCGCCGGTCAGAAGAACTTTGACCGCGCTCGTTTCGAAGGCATCTGGTGGCAGCAGTTCGACGATCCGACCCTCAACCAGTTGGTGACGCAATCCTTGCAAGGCAACCGCGATTTGCGCGTGGCCTTCGCTCGCTGGAAAGCGGCCCGGGCGATTCGCGATGACGCCAGCAATGACGCCATGCCGACCATCACCAGCCGCGCCAGCAGTGATCTGGCCAAGGGGCAGATTCCCGGCCAGACCACCGACCGGGTCAGCAGTGAACGCTATGACCTGGGCCTGGACATGGCCTGGGAACTGGACTTGTTCGGTCGCATCCAGCGCAACCTGGAATCCAGCAACGCTGAACAGCAGGCCGCCGAAGCCGATCTTTACCAACTGCAAGTCACCATGATTGCCGAACTGGTGGACGCCTATGGCCAACTGCGCGGCGCACAGCTGCGGGAAAAGATTGCCCTGGCCAACCTGAACAACCAGCAGGAGTCGCGCAAGATCACCGAAAGCCTGCGTGATGCCGGTGTCGGCGATCAGCTGGACGTGGTTCGCGCCGATGCACGCCTGGCCTCTGTCGAAGCCAGCGTCCCGCAGCTGCAGGCCGAACAGGTTCGTCAGCGCAACCGCATCGCCACCCTGCTGGGCGAGCGTCCGGACAAGCTGACCGTCGACCTGAGTCCAAAAGACTTGCCAGCGATCGCCAAGGCCCTGCCCATTGGTGATCCGGGCGAATTGCTGCAACGGCGTCCGGACATCCGCAGCGCCGAACGCAAACTCGCGGCTGCCACCGCCCGCATCGGCGTGGCCAAGGCTGATTTGTTCCCGCGGGTCAGCCTCAGCGGCTTCCTCGGTTTCACCGCCGGACGCGGGTCGCAGATCGGTTCCTCGGCGGCCAACGCTTGGGCACTGGGCCCAAGCATTACCTGGGCGGCATTCGACCTGGGCAGCGTGCGCGCCCGTTTGCGCGGTGCCGATGCTGAAGCCGAAGGCGCCCTGGCGACCTACGAGCAGCAGGTGCTGCTGGCGCTGGAAGAGTCGGAAAATGCCTTCAGCGATTACGGCAAACGTCAGCAGCGCCTGATCTCGCTGATTCGTCAGAGCGAATCAAGCCGCGCCGCCGCGGACCTGGCCGACATTCGCTACCGCGAAGGCACCGTGGACTTCCTCGTGCTGCTCGATGCCCAACGTGAGCGCCTCGCAGCCGAAGACACCCAGGCCCAGGCCGAAGTCGATTTGTATCGCGGCATTGTCGCGATCTACAAAGCCCTTGGCGGCGGCTGGCAACCAGAGACGGTCGCCAGCAAGTAACGTTTCAAAGAGCTCCTTTGGTTGGCCGCAACCAACCAATTCTTTTGCCCCGCGCCTCATTCGGTCGCGGGGCTTTTTTTTGTCGATGTATGGTGCTGAAGTCACCGCCCCCCCCTGTGGGAGCGGGCTTGCCCGCGATAGCGGTCTGTCTGGCACATGGATGTTGGATGTACCGACGCAATCGCGGGCAAGCCCGCTCCCACAGAGATTGCGGGGGATCATGATTGGACAGTTCCCCTACCAGGCTCGAATCGCGAAAACCTCACTCCTGGTTTGACTCACAGCCCGGCCTGACCGAAGCTGATGACCTTGCAAAACCTGCCACCCCGGATTCCTGCATGCCTCAGTCCCGCCGCTACTTGCTCATCAGCGTTTGCGTATTGTTTACCCTCGCCCTCGCCTGGTTTTTCCTGCGCAGCACGACACCCGTGGTGCCGGCGGCGATCAAACATGGCTACAGCGAAGCACTGGCCCAGGCGCGCGCGGGTCAACCGGGCGCGGCGCGGGTGCTCTATCAGCAATTGGGCCGCCCTGACCTGTCGACCAAGCGCCGTGTCTGGCTGCATGCCGAACTGCCCAACTACCCAAGCCCGCAAGCCCTGAAACTGGCGGATGCGGACCTGCAACATCCCTCGGCGGATGTGCGCATCGCGGCGATTAAAAGCATCAGCGGGCTAGTGCCCAGTGGTCAGCGCAGTCTGTTGCTGGGGCCCTTGCTCGATGACAGCGATCCGAGCGTCCGGTTTGCCGCGGTCAACGCCTTGCTGGGCCTGACGCCGGATGAACTGGGGTTGTACTTTGGTCCTTTGGAGCAAGCCATCGATGCTTGGGAGCAACTCCTCAAGGGTCAGCCGGAAACGGCCGAGATCCACTATCAACAGGCGCGCCTGCACTTGCACAATGCCGAGCTGAAGGAAGCGCAGCAGGCCTTGGAGCGCACGTTGCAACTGGAGCCCGGCAACCTGCCGGCACTGGTGATGCAGATCGAAGTGCTGGATAAACAGGGCCAAAGCGATGCTGCCAGGCAATTGTTGGCCAAGCAGCTAAAGGCCCAGCCTGACTCGGCCTACCTGCAACATGCGCTGGGGCTATGGTTGCTGCATCACGGGCAAAGTGAGTTCGCCCTGCTCGGGTTGTCCAAAGCCGTGGAGCTTGAGCCCGACAACAAGGATTACCGCTACGACCTGGCCACCACGCTGCATGCTGAGCAAGAGCTGGAAGCGGCGCAGAGCCAGCTGCAGGAAATCGTTCAGCGCCACCCGGCCGACCGCAAGGCGCGGGTGCTCTTGATCAACTATTGGAAGGAAAGCGGTCAGTTGCAGAACGTACAGATTCTGTTGGCACAGCTGGAGCAGCTCAATCCGGATGATCCGGCGTTGCAGCAAGGGCTTTAATCAAGATCGAAAGATCGCAGCCTTCGGCAGCTCCTACGCGCCTGTGGGCGCTGCCGAAGGCTGCGTTCGAGCGCGTAGCACTCGTCATCGATTGACCGACGGGCGCTGCGCCCCCGAACGCAGCCTTCGGCAGCTGCTACAAATCAGAGCAACAAAAGGTTGAACCGCCGTCTCGGCGAAAGGTCAAGTGATCAGGCAGTCCATTCAGGCGCTCCCAGCCTGCTGCCTCGCTTCCCCTAGTCATGAGAGGGCATTTCTTGTCTACGTCTAACGAGTTGATCAGTGCAAAAGCCGCCACCGGCATTGAAGGTCTGGATGACATCCTGGCCGGTGGATTGTCCCGCGGCCACGTGTTCTTGCTGGAGGGTGAACCCGGAACCGGCAAAACCACCGTCGCATTGCATTTTTTGCTGGCTGGCGCCCGTGCCGGCGAGCGCTCGTTGTACATCACCCTGTCGGAAACCGAGCGCGAGCTGCGCCAAGGGGCGTTGTCCCACGGCTGGGAGCTCGATGAGAACATCCACATCTTCGAACTGACGCCGCCGGAAAGCCTGCTCAATGCCGAGCAACAGCAGAGTCTGCTGTATTCCTCGGACCTGGAGCTGGGCGAAGCCACCAAACAGATTTTCGAGGCGGTCGAACGGGTCAAACCGACCCGTGTCGTGGTCGACAGCCTGTCCGAAATCCGCCTGTTGGCCCAAAGCTCTTTGCGCTACCGCCGACAGATTCTGGCCATCAAGCATTACTTCGTGCGCTACGAGGCCACGGTGTTGCTGCTGGATGACCTGACCACCGAAGCCCTCGACAAAACCGTGCACAGTGTGGCCCACGGGGTGATTCGTCTCGAAGAATTGACGCCCAACTACGGCGCCGAACGCCGGCGCATCCGCGTGGTGAAGTATCGCGGCCAGAAGTACCGGGGTGGTTTCCATGACTTCACCATCATGGGTGACGGCGTGCATGTCTTCCCGCGCCTGGTGGCGGCCGAACATCGCGGGCGCTATATACGCCAGCAATTGACCAGTGGCATCCCGGAAATGGATGCCCTGCTCGGTGGCGGTATCGAGACGGGGTCCAGCACCCTGATCCTCGGCCCGGCCGGTACCGGCAAATCCCTGATCTCGATGATCTTCGCCGCTGCGGCAGTGGCCCGTGGCGAAAAGGCTGCGTTGTTCATTTTCGATGAAGAGTTGGGGCTGCTGTTCGAGCGGATGAAAAACATCGGCATCGACCTGAAGGCACTGGAAGACACCGGCAACCTGCTGATCGAGCAAGTGGACGCCGCCGAATTGTCCCCCGGCGAGTTCTCCTACCGGGTTCGTCGTTGTGTTGATGAACGCAATATCAAAACCGTGGTGATCGACAGTATCAACGGCTATCAAGCGGCGATGCCCGAGGAAAATGCGCTGGTGCTGCACATGCACGAGTTGCTGCTGTACCTCAATCGCCAAGGCGCCGCGACATTCATGACCGTCGCCCAACATGGGCTGGTCGGTGACATGCAGGCCCCCGTCGACATTACCTATCTCGCCGACACGGTCATTCTGCTGCGCTACTTCGAAGCCCTGGGCAAGGTTCGCCGAGCGATCTCGATCATCAAAAAACGTACCGGCAGCCACGAATCGACCATCCGCGAATACCGCATCAGCAGCCAGGGCATGACCATCGGTAAACCACTGGATGCATTCCAGGGTGTATTGCGTGGCGTGCCCACTTACCTGGGCGCGAGCAATCCGCTGCTTGAGGAAGATGCCCAGTGACGGTCATGGAGGCAATGTCCGAGCGTGCGATCATTCTTGCGCCGTTGGGACGCGACAGCCAGATCGCGCTGATGATGCTCAACGAGGCAGGGTTCGACGGGGTCATTACCCGGGATCTGGGCGCGTTGTGCAATGAGCTGTCGCTAGGTGCCGGCCTGCTGGTGATTTCTTCCGAGGCCTTATTGGGCGCCGACCTTGAACCGCTGCTGGGTCTGATCGAACAGCAACCGGCGTGGTCGGATCTGCCGATCGTGCTGCTGACCCACCACGGTGGCCCGGAGCAGAACCCTGCGTCGCGACTCGGTTCGCAGTTGGGCAACGTGACTTTCCTTGAGCGCCCGTTCCATCCGGTCACGCTGATCAGCCTGGTCACCACGGCGTTGCGCGGGCGACGACGGCAGTATGAAGCCAGGGACCGGTTGATTGATCTGAGCCAAAGTGAACTGCGCCTGCAAAACACGCTGGAAACCCTCGAGCAACAGGTCGAGGAACGCACCGCACAACTGCGCCTCAACGAGGAGGTTCTCAGGCAGTCGCAGAAAATGGAAGCGGTCGGCCAACTCACCGGCGGCATTGCCCACGACTTCAACAACATGCTGACCGGCATCATCGGCAGCCTGGAACTGCTGCGTCGACGCCTGGCGCGCGGACGCACCGAAGACCTGGACAGTCTGATCGATCTTGGAGTGACCTCCGCCAACCGCGCGGCGGGCCTGACGCATCGTCTGCTAGCGTTCTCTCGGCGTCAGTCGCTGGATTCAAAACCGGTGCAGATGAACACCCTTGTGGTGTCCATGGGCGAGCTGTTGCTACGCAGCATCAACGAGAGCATTCACCTGGAAATGCAGCTGGACGAGCAACTGTGGGTCGCCGAGGCAGACCCCAACCAACTCGAAAGCGCCCTGCTCAACCTGGTGCTCAACGCCCGGGATGCCATGCCCGACGGCGGAAAGCTGCTGGTCAAAACCTCCAATCAGCATCTGGATACGGGGTTCACCGCGGCACACAGCAATCTGCAACCGGGCGATTACATCGTCCTGAGCGTCACCGATACCGGTTACGGCATGCCGCAAAGCACCATCAACCGAGCCTTTGATCCCTTCTTCACGACCAAACCCATTGGCCAGGGCACGGGCCTGGGGTTGTCGATGATTTACGGTTTCAGCAAGCAGTCCGGCGGCCATGCGAGCATTCACAGTGAAGTCGGAAAAGGCACCACGGTCAGTCTGTTTTTGCCGCGTTTCAGCGGCGAATTGGTCCAGGACACCCAAATCGATGCCCAACACGCTCCTTACGCCCGAGACGGCGAAACCGTGCTGATCGTCGAGGACGATCCCGCCGTGCGAGTTCTGGTCAGTGCCGTATTGAGTGAATTGGGCTACGCCTTTGTTGAAGCGTGCGACGCCGACAGCGCCGTGCCGATTCTCGACTCCGGTCAGCGAATCGACCTGTTGATCAGCGACGTGGGGCTGCCGGGCATGAACGGCCGGCAACTGGCGGAAATCGGCCGGCAGTATCGGCCTGATCTCAAGGTATTGTTCATCACCGGGTATGCCGAACACGCTGCCGTGCGCGGTGGCTTTCTTGACCCCGGCATGCAGATGATCACCAAGCCGTTCACCTTCGATTTGTTGACGGCGAAGGTGCGGGAGATGATCAGAATCTGAGAGATTCTCGTGTAGGAGCTGCCGAAGGCTGCGATCTTTTGATCCTGGGCCGTCGCGCAAGCGCAAAAAGATCAAAAGATCAAAAGATCAAAAGATCGCAGCCTGCGGCAGCTCCTACGGGGGCCAGCCGCCTTCAGGACAGCATGTCCTGCATGATCTGTTGCAGCACATCCAGATCGAACGGCTTGCCCAGGATCGGCGCTTTGCGGGTGATCGGGCTGTCGGTCTCGCGAATTTCCTGCGGGTAGCCGCTGATGAAGATGACCTTGAGCTCCGGTCGCAGCTTCACGGCGGGTTCGGCGATCTGCACGCCAGTGATTCCCCCCGGTAAGCGGAAGTCGGTGATCATCATGTCCAGATGCGGCTTGCTCGCCAGAATTTCAAAGGCCTGCTCGCCGTTTTCGGCTTGCAGCACCCGGTACCCCTCACCCGACAAGTAAGCAGACAGCACCATCAAGATCGAAGGGTCATCCTCGACGATCAGTACCACATCTTGTGCATCTTCACTCATGGAAAGCCTTTGTTCGGTCAATAGCTGCTGATACGACCGTGCGGTCACTCAGAGGTTGCGTTAATCGGGCTGTTTTCCTGCAGCGGCAGACAAACGCGAAACAAGGCGCCTTCGCCAATCCGGCTCTCGACGGTGATGGAGCCACCGTGGGCGGCGACAATTTGCTCCGAAATAAATAACCCAAGGCCCAGTCCCGCTACAACGGCCTTGGCGCAAACCCGTTCGAACTGCTGAAAAATGCGCTGCTGATCCTCTTCACTGATCCCGATACCGCGATCCTGAACCTCAACCCACGCTTGCCCGTCCTGATTGTACACGCGTACGTCGATCTGGCTCTTGGCGCCATAACGCAGCGCATTGGTCAACAAGTTGGAGATCACTTGTTCGATACGGAATTCGTCCCAGTGCCCCATCACCGGCTGCTCGGCCGTCAAGGTCACCGACGACTCTGCGGCCTCGACCTGCGGGGCAAAGTTTTGCAGAAGATTGTTCACCAGTTGTACAAGGTCAAACCGACTGGGGCGGATCGACAGCTTGCCGGTGCGGATCCGCGACACATCGAGCATGTCTTCGATCAGGCGGATCAGGCTTTTGATCTGCCGCTCGTCGCGGTCGACCATGGCGTGCATCTTGTCCAGCGTGAATGCCGCGGCGTTATTGCGGGCCAGGTGCATTTTACGCAACTGGGTTTCGAGAATCAGGCCATTGAGCGGCGTACGGACTTCGTGGGCCACGATAGACATGAAGTCATCACGCATGCGCACCGCCTGCTCCAGCTCACTCTGGGTGTTCTGCAACTGTTTGAGCAGCGCCTCCTGCTCCCGACGACTCTGCTCCAGCGCTTCGACCTGATGCTTCATCGCTTTGCTCTGGCGATACAGGTCGACGAAGACATTGACCTTGCTCTTGACCGCATGAACATCCAGCGGTTTGTGCAAGAAGTCTACCGCACCGCTTTCATAGCCCTTGAACGCGTAATTAAGCTCGCGGCCGGCGGCGCTGACGAACACAATCGGGATGTTTTTGGTTTTTTCCGTGCCGCGCATCAACTCGGCCAGCTCGAAGCCGTTCATGCCGGGCATCTGCACATCAAGAATGGCCATGGCGAATTCATGTTGCAGCAACAGCGACAAGGCTTCGTCGGCGGACAGGGCTTTGTAGACGATACGGTCTTCACGCCTGATCAATGCATCGAGCGCCAGAAGGTTTTCCGGCAAGTCGTCGACGATCAGTAATTTGGCCAGGACATTACTTAACATGCGATTCGTTCCAGCTCGACAAACAGACGGCCAATGCCGCGAAGATCCAGCCGATGAGTATCCAGCACTGCCCTATTCATGATTTGCGATAGATCCGTTCTGGTTTGACCAATGCTTCAAATTGATTGCCATAGGCCGAGAAATCCAGGGTTTCCTTACTGCCCAGTGCCAGAAAACCCCGATGACACAGCGATTCGTGAAACAAGCCCAATGCACGACCCTGAAGCTTTTTATTGAAATAAATCAATACATTACGACATGAAATTAATTGAGTTTCCGAGAACACACTGTCGGTGGCCAGGCTGTGATCGGCGAAGGTCACGTTGTCGCACAGGCTCTTGTCGAAAATCGCATAACCATAGGCCGCCGTGTAGTAATCGGCGAACGACCGCTGACCACCGGCCTGCTGGTAGTTGTGAGTGTAGGCCCGAACGTTCTCCAGGGAGAAAATCCCCTGCCGCGCTTTATCCAGCGAGTGCGGGTTGATGTCGGTGGCATAGAGGATGGTGCGATCCAGCAGGCCTTCTTCGCGCAGCAGAATCGCCATCGAATAGACCTCTTCACCAGTGCTGCAACCGGCGATCCAGACCTTGATCGACGGATAAGTCTTGAGCAGTGGCACCACTTCCTGACGTAGCGCCAGGAAATGCGAAGGATCGCGGAACATTTCGCTGACCGGAATCGTCAGCAATTGCAGCAGTTGCATGAATGCGCTCGGATCATGCAGAACCTTCTCTTGCAGCGCCGAGATGGTTTTGCACTCGAACTGACTCAAGGCGTGATTGACCCGGCGTTTGATCGACGCGCTGGAGTAATCGCGAAAATCGTAGCTGTACTTGAGGTAGATCGCCTCGATCAATAAGCGCAATTCGATGTCGGTGCCGCGCTCCACTAGATTCGTTCCATCTTCGGTAACCACACACGAATCAAAGAGAACAGGCGGTCCAGGTCGATAGGCTTGGCCAGGTAGTCGTTGGAACCGGCCTGCAAGCAGCGCTCCTGATCGTCCTTCATCGCCTTGGCCGTCACCGCAATGATCGGCAGCTTGCGCCAGCGCGGGTCCTTGCGGATTTCGAGGGTGGCTTCGAAACCATCCATTTCCGGCATCATCACGTCCATCAGCACCAGGTCAATGTCCTCGACTTCATTCAATTTCTCGATCGCCTCACGGCCGGTGCGGCCAATGACCACGACGGCCCCCTTTTGCTCCAATGCACTGGTGAGGGCGAAGATGTTGCGTACATCGTCGTCCACCAACAGCACTTTACGGCCCTCGAAAACCTTGTCGCGGCTGCGGGCGATCTTGAGCATCGTCTGACGCTCCTGGGACAAGCGGGATTCGACCTTGTGCAGAAAAAGTGTCACTTCGTCCAGCAACCGCTCGGGCGAGCGCGCGCCCTTGATGATGATCGAACGCGAATACTTGCGCAGCTCGGTCTCTTCGTCCCGGGTCAGGTTACGTCCGGTATAGACGATCACCGGCGGGAACGAGCAGATATCCTCGGTGGACATGCGTTTAAGCAAGTCGTTGCCGAGCATGTCTGGCAGCTTCAGGTCGATGATCATGCAGTCGAAAATCGTGGTGCGCAGCAAGTCCAGCGCATCCTGCGCCAGGCCGACAGCGGTGATTTCAATGTCCTCGTCGCCGATCAGCCGGGCGATGCTGTCGCGTTGCACATCGTCGTCTTCAACCAGCAAGACCCGTTTGACCTTCTGCGTCAGTTTGGCTTCGAGGCGGGCAAATACATCCTTGAGCTCCTCGCGGGTGGTGGGCTTGACCGCATAACCGATGGCGCCCATGTGCATGGCCGCCTCGACACGGTCTTCGACCGAAATCACGTGCACCGGGATGTGCCGGGTTTCGGCATGTTCTTTCAGGCGCTGCAATACCGTCAGCCCGGAGTGATCCGGCAGGCGCATGTCCAGCAGAATCGCATCAGGGAGGAACTGCATGGCCAGGTCGTAGCCTTCGTCGGCACCGTGGGCCACCAGGCACTGGTAACCCAGTTCATGGGCCAGATCGTAAAGAATGTGCGCAAAGTTTGGCTCATCCTCCACGACCAGGATGCAGCGAGTCGCGAATGGCGCCTTGTTGCGATCATCGTCGAAACGCGGAATATCGACGGCGGCAATCAGCGGCCCAGGCGCAGCAACCATGGCGCTTTGGGGCATGACAGCCGGCGTGGCTTCCATCGCATCGACAGGCCCGTCGTCCGGCTCGACGTACTGCTGCGGCAGCACCAGGGTGAACACACTGCCCTGCCCAGGCGTACTGGTCACACTGATCGAGCCGCCCAACAAGGTGGCCAGATCACGCGAAATCGACAAACCCAGGCCGGTGCCGCCGTAACGACGATTGATGGTGCCATCGGCCTGACGGAAGGCTTCGAAAATGCTTTCCTGCTGATCCGGCGCGATACCGATACCCGAATCGCGGATGATAAAGGCAATGCCCTCGCCCGGTTGAGCAGCGACGCTCAGGCTGACAGTGCCTTTCTCGGTGAACTTCACGGCGTTGGACAGCAAGTTCTTGATCACTTGCTCCAGCCGCTGGCGATCGGTGAGCAGCATCAGCGGTGCATCGGCCTGCAACTGGATCTGCAGATCCAGGTTCTTTTGCGCAGCCAATGGCTGGAACATGCCTCGCAGGCCTTCCACCAGACGCGCAACACTGGTGTTCTCCGGACGTACCTCAAGCTTGCCGGCCTCGACCTTGGAAATGTCGAGAATGTCGTTGATCAGGTTAAGCAAGTCATTACCAGCGGAATAGATCGACTCGGCGAACTTGACCTGCTCGGCGCTGAGGTTTTCCTGCGGGTTTTCCGCCAGCAGTTTGGCCAGAATCAATGAACTGTTCAGCGGCGTGCGCAGTTCGTGGGACATGTTGGCGAGGAATTCGGACTTGTATTTGCTTGAGCGCTGCAATTCTTCGGCGCGCGCTTCGAGTTCAACTTGAGCCAGATTCAGTTCGGTATTCTTCAGGTCCATGGCATCGCGTTGCGCGGCCAGGATCTGCCCCTGCTCGGCGAGTTGTTCGTTGGTTTGCTCCAGCGCTACCTGCTGGGTTTCCAAGTGAGTCTGGGACTCCTTGAGAATCCGCGACTGCTCTTCCAGCTCCTCGTTGGCGGTCTTGAGTTCTTCTTGCTGAACTTGCAGCTCTTCGTTGAGTTGCTGGGCTTCGGCCAGCACTTCCTGCAAGCGCTGGCGATAGCGGGCGGCCTCGATCGAGGTGCCGATGTTACCGGCAATCAATTCAAGCAGTTCGACATCACGATCCGACAGCGTGCGCAGGAACCCCAGTTCGATCACACCATTGACCCGATCGTCGTCGCTGGTCGGCACCACCAGCACGCTGTGCGGTAAACCTTCGCCCAGGCCGGAGCTGACTTTGAAGTAGTCGCCGGGAACGTTATCCAGACGAATCAAACGCGCCTGTTGCGCCACCTGGCCGACAATCCCTTCGCCACTGTAGATCAGCTGTTCAAGCGCTTCCTGTTCCCGGGAGAAACCGTAAGACGCGATACGCTTCAGGCCACCATGATCCTCACGGACATAGATCGCCGCGACAGCCGTGCCTAAATATTGGGCACAGAACTGCAAAATGTTGCGCCCCAACACATTGAGAGATAGCTGCCCCAGGACTTGCTCGGCCAGTTCGGTCTGGCCGTTACGTAACCAGGCTTGCTGTTCCAGGCGCCGGGCACTGGCCTGTTGTCCGGCGAGATTGGTGCTGTAACTTTGCGACAGTTTGAGCAAGTCCCGACGGCCAATGTAGGCCAGCAACCCGCTGATAGCGGCCACGAACAGCAGATAAAGGGCGATGCTCCAGATCGTGGTGCGGCGCACTTCCTCGTTACGTGTGGCACGCAACTGCTGCTCCAGGTCGATAACGTCTTCGAACTGCTTGCGGATCTCATCGGTCAGCCGTTTGCCGCGTCCGGCCTTGACGACGCCACGGTAGTCACCGCTGGCGCGCTGCAGATCGATCATCGATTGCGCGTAATTGGCCCATTCTGTCTGCAAGGCCTGGAGCCGGCGCAGACGATCGGTCTGGACCGGATTGTCGGCGGTCAATTCGAGCAAGGTATTGAGCGCGACGGCGATTCTGGGCTTGGCCGTCTCGTAGGGATCGAGGAAATGTTCGTCGCCACTGAGCAGGAACCCACGCATGCCGGTTTCCAGATCGACGGTCAGCTTTATCGCCTCATTGGCATTATTGATCACCCGGTCGGTGTGCTGGACCCACTGAATCACCGACAGCAGGTAGGTGATCAGCGAAACGAAGAAAACCGCACTGATGACGCCGACACCCAGCGGCAGGCTGACGTTGCGGCTCAGGAGTTTACGGAATCGTTGCTCATCAACCGAGGACGCAGAGGTCATGGGGAAGCCTTGTCGTACTGTTGAAAAGCATCGAGTCTGCCCCAAAACGTCCGGGCTCATCCATTTTTCTGACATGTTTTGCGGCAAAAACCTGCATTTAGCTGCTCTGGGACAAAGGAGCGGTTATTCTCTGCGGCTCTTGTGCGGCTATTGTTTTTGTAGCGCGTCGGGAACCTGTCGTGATTCATCACTCAATCACGCAAGAACCCGGCGGTTTCGATTGTCCGGCAACCACGAATTCAACCTTTGAGAGCCCCACTATGTCCGCAGCCGCCTCCACCATTCTAGTCGTCGAAGACGATGCCATCGTGCGCACGCTGATCGTCGATGTGCTGGAGGAGCTCGAATTCAAGGTGCTTGCGGCTGATGGCTGTGAAGCGGCGCTGGAGTTCATCAATGATGAAGACCAGTACATCGACTTGATGATGACGGATGTAGGGTTGCCGGTCATGGACGGTCGGGAACTGGCGAAGCAGGCGCGCATGCTGCGTCCCGAATTGCCGATTCTGTTCGCCAGCGGCTATGCCGAAAGCATCGAGGTGCCAGACGGCATGCATCTCATCGGCAAGCCATTCTCTATCGATCAGTTGCGGGACAAGGTCAAGGGTATTTTGTCGCCTGGCCAATAACGCGACTCAAGCACTCGGGCGTTTGCGTTTAGCCTCCTGCCGCTCTCGGAAAGCGACGATGTCATTGGCATCCACTTTAGCCGGTAGTCGTGCAGGCGTCGGGGTAGTGCCTGGTACAGGCGGCACTGCTTCCTGCTCGGCCACCGCCTCGTTACCAAAATCGACGCCTGCAAGTCCGTTGATATCAGTCAGCGGCTGGCGGAATTTATTTCCCACGTCTCGACCACTGCCTTTCAATGGATTGACCTCACTCGCCATCAGCGCTCGATTGATCGCTTTGGGGTTGGGAATGAACGTTCCGGTCTTGTCATAGGCGCCGAGAATCAAGGCCGGCGGTAGATCGACGGCATAGTTGATTTCCAAAGGCGGCAGTTGTTTCAACCCGGAGTTTGGGCGAAACGCTAGTTCGGTATTGGCATACAAATGGAATCCTTCCAACTGACGAGCATCGACGAAATAGGTGTAGCCGCCTTTTTGGCCACCATAGACAAAGGCACCTGCGCCGTCTTTCTTGTAAAAAGCCGACGTAGAAATCCCGGCTCCATCAAGATCGAGCGCATCGTGAGCACCTCCATAGCCACCTTTGAAGCCGTTGACCTGTTTGAGATCCCTGATTGGCGTGCGTTGGGTAAACCCTTTTTCAAAGATTACCGTCGGGTCGCGCATGTCCCCGCGGAACACGAAACCTTGATAGACAAAACCTTTTTCCGGCCCGGAAAGTCTCACCACCTGTGAGTTCGTCGCAAGGGACTGCGCCACATTAGGCCCGCCCGCCAACTCTGACAGGTAGCCTGCGACAAGCACCCCTTTGCCTGCATCCGGTATTTCTTTGCCAGTAGTACTCGCCAGTTGATGGCTGATGCTGCCTGCGGGTCTGCGCACCAACGAGGGTCTATTGCTGCGCTTAAGTGTTTCGAGCACTCGGCGGCTGATGTTTTTCTTGGCCACGATGGAAAGCGCTTTACCCAAAAGTTTTTCCGCAATGGGGCCGGCGAGTTCAGACAAAACGCCGATCGCTGCGTTGATCCTCAAACGTTCCGCCTCGGAAGGGTCATCAGAGATTTCGGAACGGATCAGATCAGTTGCCGATGCCCCAATTCCCAACAGGAAGGGAATCAGCATACGAATCGGTGCAGACACCCAGGCCGCCGTTCCTCCGGTAGGGATCGAAACCGCGAACGCAATGCATTGCAGCAGATACCCGGCGACTTCCAACGCAATATCGGTCATACGCTCGGCGTGGGTTGATACCAATGTATCGATGTCCGCCAACGCTCGCTCGATCTGCCGGTCAAAAAGGTCTTTGCCAATGTCAGTGCTGGATCGAAATACAATCTCTCGATAGTTTGGGCGCGTCGCGAACAGGAGAAACTCCATTCCCCGATATTTGAAATCACGGACGTAAGGTTTTTGTTGCGCGCTCAATGGAACACGCTTCAGCAGACGCTTTTGCAGTTCCGGATGGTTTTCCAGAAACCTTCCGCGCTCGTCATGCCCGGCGGGAAATTCGATGGCCGCACTGTCTTCGCCCAGAAAAAACAACACGCCGCGATCCAGATTGCTGCGCCCGATAAACACGGCGTTATCGACCTCAAGATCCGGGTCGCTGTGCAAGTTAAGAAGGCGCGCAGGGATCAAGCCTTTGAGATACTCAAAGGCAATCATCCTGTCTTCCATTGCGCGAGCGTCACTCTTGATGAACTCTACGACCAGCTTGTTGAGTTCGGCTTTTTTTAGCAGTCGCCCAAAAGCGTGCGCCGCAGGATGCTGTAAGCTTTCGGAAACATAGTTTTTGAAGTCAGCCTGATAGTCGACCCCCTCCAACGTCTTTACAAGCTTGGCAGGATAGTAGGAAGGCCATTGTATTTCAGAATACCCTCTGTCTTTCAGCACACGATAATGATAGCCGGTGCATAGCTCTGCCAATGTAAATGTTCTCTCCTTCCAGTTGGCGGAATCCCTTTCGGCTTTAAGCATGTCACTGCGATTGGGTTGTTTAACCTCTATATATTTAATCGTCACTTCTGAATCATGCCTTATCCGCGACCTGTTTTTTTCGTCAGGCACTAGTGCTTGCACAGCCTCATCAATGCGATCACGAATAAAATAAGCAGGATCAAAGCTGGCGGGGTCAGCGACGACTGAACAGCCATGCAATATTTCATCACTCAGCTCTTTCACATTAACACCATCAACATCGCTTTCATCGAGCGAACTGATTTCGAATGTCCTGGTTTTCGCCATTGGCACAGGCTCTTTCTCCTCCACATCACTTAGGGGGTCCAGCAGCCATAGAAGCGAGTATTGATCTTCGGCATTATCGTAAATACCAGGCAACTCCATTTTCATAACGTATTCCTGCGAGCAGCAACAAAGCACGAACTGCACTTTTCCATTACTGCAAGCCAGGCACAAGCGTAATCATCCCCAACCCAACAACAAACCGTAGATATGTTATTAATATTTACAACGCAACCAAAAACCTTAGTTATATTTTTTGACCTGCATGCAATGACAGTAAAGAACGTTACTGCTCGCAACCGGCGACAGCGGCTCGGCATGGCCAGGCGAGAGGTGAACGCTGGGCTATCCAGGAATAATGAATAGTCCCTTGTCATTGGTTGCTTGAAAAATTCACACCGTCTTGTGATTCCACGCAGGAATAAAATTATCCAGCGCTGTGGTTTAATTGCGCCCTTTTCGCCCTATCGCTTGCCGCAAAGGATCCACCTTCATGCCCCCCCCGCCCATCACCAAAGTCCTAGTCATCGGTTACGTCTGGCCCGAGCCCCGCTCTTCTGCGGCCAGTGGGCATGTGATGCAGATCCTCGAAACGTTCTTGCAGCAAGGCTGGGATATCACTTTCAGCAGTCCCGCCGGTCCCGGCGAGCACAAGGCCGATCTGACCGAGCTGGGCATTCGCGAAGTGCCGATCGAGTTGAATAACAGCAGTTTCGACACCTTTGTCAGTGAGCTGGCACCGGATATCGTGTTGTTCGACCAGTTCATGATGGAAGAACAGTTCGGCTGGCGAGTAGAGAAACACTGCCCCGACGCCTTGCGCGTGCTGGAGACCTCCGACCTGCAAAGCCTGCGACATGCCCGGCACCAGCGCCTCAAGGACCGCTTGAAAGCCAGTGATGACGCCAATGATTTCAGCGAGTTATTCGCCCCAGCATTGCGCGAAGAGTTCGAGCTCATGGCCGATACCGATCTGGCAAAACGGGAGATCGCCGCGCTGTATCGCTGCGACTTGAACCTGATGATCTCCGAAGTGGAGATTGAATTGCTGGTCGAGCAGTTCGGGTTACCACAACAACTGCTGCACTGGTGCCCGTTGATGGTCGAACCGCTGGCCACCGCATCGCCAGCCTTTGAAGACCGTGCGCATTTCCTCAGTATCGGTAACTTCCGCCACGCGCCCAACTGGGATGCCGTGCTCTGGATGAAAACCACGATCTGGCCGCTGATCCGTGCGCAACTGCCAGAGGCGCAACTGCATATCTATGGCGCCTATACGCCGCCCAAAGCCACCGCCCTGCACAATGCGGCCCAAGGGTTTCATGTGATGAACTGGGCAGAAGATGCATTGCAAGTCATGTCCGCGGCGCGGGTGTGCCTGGCGCCGTTACGCTTTGGTGCGGGTATCAAAGGCAAGATTGTCGATGCCATGCTGTGTGGCACGCCCAATGTCACCACTCCGATTGGCGCAGAAGCGATGCACCGCGAACAGCCGTGGCCGGGCGCCGTGACCCGAACCGCGCGCGAGTTCGCCGATTGTGCGGTTCGTCTTTATAAAGACAAAGAGCTCTGGATGAGCGCCCAATCCCATGGGCAGACGTTATTAGCCGATCGCTATCAGCCGGCAGTACATGGCCCGGCGCTGATCGAGAAGTTGTTGTATTGCCAGCAACACCTGACACAACTCAGAAGGGATAACTTCACCGGCAGCATGTTACGTCACCACCAACATAAAAGTACTCAGTATATGGCACAGTGGATCGAGGCAAAGAACCGAAATCAATAACCAGGCTTTCAACAGCCTCCAACTAACGAACATCCAAACCACATACCTTGCATCAATCCAATGATTGGCCAGTGACACTTTCATCGTTATAAACACGGGCAAGCCACCCCTCAAATACCTGGATATTCGGAGGGGTGACTTTTTCTATTAATCGATGCAAGGATGCATTAATGAACAATGACACTTTAGATAGTTACGCACTCAATAACTGGATGACCGCCACCAAGGCTCTCGATACATTATCGCTCTGCGAATTGACTCTGCCAGGCGCCCACAACGCGGGCTGCGACTGGAAAGCCTCTTATGCACTTATTCCTGGCGCCCACTGGCTGGCATGTCAGCACGACTCGTTTTATGCCCAACTGAACAACGGCGCGCGGGCTCTGGATATTCGATTGGATTTTATCTTCGGTGAACCGGGGCTTGGCAAATTTCGTGTTCAGCACAACGGCTACCGCTCTTCCCGTACCTTGGGGAGCCTTGTTACAGACGTGGACCTTTTTCTTCGGGAAAACCCAGACGAGTTTATCATCCTGGACTTCCATGAACTTAATGGCAGCAGCCAACACCCCTTTGACTATCATTTTTTTAACGCGATGATGCTCAGATTTCTAGGCGAAAGAATGATTCCTTCCAACAACTTGCACCTTAGCCTCGGTCAACTCAGGAAACTCAGCAACGTCCAAAGAGTCCTGGTCGCTGCCGAAGGGTACTGGGAGCTTGATCGAACCTGGTTTTGCAAAAAAATCGAGCATAAATGGGCGGGCATCAGTACAACGAGTGTCGCTGAACTGGAAAAACACATCATCGAAGTTGTGAAAAGCCCGCCAGGCACATGGGCGCCATGGTCGCTTTCCGCAACGAGTTACAGTGCTCTCGGTGGTCCTGTCAACATCAAAGGACATCTCAATTGGTGGTTCGATCTCGCCAAACGCGATTGGGCTACCCAATGCAACATAATCAATGTCGATTTCATTGAAGATTCAAAAATAGTTTCTTATTGCCGAGCCGCGAGCTTGATAAAAGCGAACAACAAAATCAAATAGCCCCACCCCGACGCGCCGTCAGCCACCATATTTGTGGAGATATTTCTATCGCTGGCAATACTGCCGAGCACACCTATGCTGGTTTCTTAACTAGTCGTTCTGACAGCCTGACAATCCGGACGTGGCCCTTCGCCGCCTCGCTGGCGCAGAGAGCCTGGAAAGAGGCATGATCAACAGGCGATAACAATAAAAGTGCCCTGACATGAGCCGACCAGCCAGAGTTACCGATCCTTCCTACGAATTGATGGACGACCATAACGGGTTGTCCATCATCTATCGTCAGCACGGCTTCCCCTGCCCTTTGGTGCGCTGGCATTTCCACAAGGAATACGAACTGCACCTG
Source organism: Pseudomonas sp. GW822-FHT02E03 (assembly GCF_058802325.1). NCBI lineage: Bacteria > Pseudomonadati > Pseudomonadota > Gammaproteobacteria > Pseudomonadales > Pseudomonadaceae > Pseudomonas > Pseudomonas sp. GW822-FHT02E03. Next base: position 117,864 of record NZ_JBXAOA010000003.1, read on the forward strand.
ATCGTCGCCAGCTCCGGCAAGGTGTTCATCGGTGACTACATCGGTAACTTCTACCCGGAAACGCTGTTCCTGACCGGCCCCAATCTGCCCCACAACTGGATCAGCCAAGTGGCTGAAGATGAAGTGGTGCCCAAGCGCGACATGCTGGTCAATTTCACTGACGAACTGTTCGAAAGCGGCCATCAGGTGTTCGCCGAGCTCAAGACGCTTGCACCCTTGCTGGAGCGCGCGCAGTACGGCATCGAGTTTCGCTGCAAGCGCACGATCCGCCAGGCCATGACCTTGATGCAGCGCATCGCTGATACCAAGGGCATGACCCGGCTCGGGCATTTTTTCATTCTGCTGGAGTTGCTGGCGGCGTCCGATGACTATCAGTTGCTGTCCGGTGCCACGACGCCGCAATTGGCCGATGAACACAACATCGACCGCACCAACCGGGCGGTGGATTACATCTTTGCCCACTACGCCCGGGAGCTGCCGCTGGAAGAAGTCGCCGAGCACCTGGGCCTGAAGCCGACCTACTTCAGCCGAGTGTTCAAACAGGCCACCGGGCGCTGCTTCATCGAATTCGTCAATCGCCTGCGCATCAGCAAATCCTGTGAGCTGCTGGCCGATGGCGACAAAACGGTGACCGATGTGTGTTTCGAATCGGGCTTCAATAATATTTCCAACTTCAACCGGCGCTTTCAACAGCTCAAGGGCATGACGCCGTCGCACTACCGGCGGTTGGCGGTGCAGCGCTTGACTGAGCAAAACCTGGGTTAATACCTACCCCTGTGGGAGCGGGCTTGCCCGCGATAGCAGACTGTCAGCCGATATATATGGTGGATCTGACGGCCTCTTCGCGGGCAAGCCCGCTCCCACAAGGTTTTGTATTCAAGCTAAAAACCTGTACAGATTCCAACGGCGCTAACGGCTAATAAACCGTACCACGCACCTCCCGCCCCAAAGCCCAGTGCAAAAAAGTATCGGTCACAGTGCGATGGATGATTTGTCACCCCATCAATTGAAGGCTGTAATCAGTGCACATTCTTCCTGCCCAGGAAGACACAAAAACAATAACTGTCCTTCTGTACCCGCCGGGTGCAGAAAAGGAGTGCACGATGCAACCTTCTGTAAAAGCTCTGCTTGCTCTCACCTGCATGACCCTCAGTAGCGTCAGCCTCGGCGCCCAGACCCTGACCATTGCCACCGTCAACAACAGCGACATGATCCGCATGCAAAAACTCTCGAAAACCTTCGAGGCCGAGCATCCGGAGATCAAGCTCAATTGGGTGGTGCTCGAAGAAAACGTCCTGCGCCAACGCCTGACCACCGACATCGCTACACAAGGCGGGCAGTTCGATGTGTTGACCATCGGCATGTACGAAGCCGCACTCTGGGGCGCCAAGGGTTGGCTGGAACCGATGAAAGACTTGCCGGCCAGCTATGCCCTAGACGACGTGTTCCCTTCGGTGCGTGAAGGCCTTTCGGTCAAGGGCACGCTCTATGCCCTGCCGTTCTACGCGGAAAGCTCCATCACCTATTACCGCACCGACCTGTTCAAGGACGCCGGGCTGACCATGCCCGAACGCCCGACCTGGACCCAGATCAGCGAATTCGCCAGCAAACTCACCAACAAGGATAAAGAGCAGTACGGCATCTGCCTGCGTGGCAAGGCCGGCTGGGGCGAGAACATGGCGCTGATCACTACCGTGGCCAACGCCTACGGCGCACGCTGGTTCGATGAGCAGTGGAAACCGGAATTCATCGGCCCCGAATGGAAAAACGCGCTGAATTTCTACGTCGACACCATGAAGAAATCCGGCCCGCCGGGCGCTTCCAGCAACGGTTTCAACGAAAACCTGGCGCTGTTCAACAGCGGCAAGTGTGCGATCTGGGTCGATGCCAGCGTCGCCGGCTCGTTCGTCACCGACAAGACCCAAAGCAAGGTCAGCGATCACGTCGGCTTCACCTACGCACCGCATGAAACCACCGACAAAGGGTCGGCCTGGTTGTATTCCTGGGCGCTGGCCATTCCGACCAGTTCCAAGGCCAAGGACGCGGCGAAAACCTTCAGCGCCTGGGCCACCTCCAAGGAATACGGTGCGCTGGTCGCGGAAAAAGACGGCATCGCCAACGTGCCACCAGGCACTCGCGCCTCGACCTACACCGAGGCTTATATGAATGCCGCGCCGTTCGCCAAGGTGACGCTGGAATCGCTGAAGGCTGCGGACCCGAGTAAACCCTCCCTCAAGCCCGTGCCCTACATCGGCATCCAGCTGGTGACCATTCCAGAATTCCAGGCCGTGGGCACCCAGGTCGGCAAGCTGTTCTCGGCAGCGCTGATCGGCCAGACCACGGTCGACCAGGCTTTGACCGCCGCCCAGTCAACCACCGAACGTGAGATGAAGCGCGCCGGTTATCCCAAAGTAACCGCGCAATAACAACTGTGGGAGCGGGCTTGCTCGCGAAGAGGCCGGTACATCCGATGCATCTTCAGCGATTAATACACCGCTTTCGCGAGCAAGCCCGCTCCCGCATTGGATCTTCATTTGTCTGTTCTTAATCGGTTTTAACGCCATGAATATTTCAACTGTCAAAGCTCACATGGACATTGCCCAACCGGTGCGTAAAAGCCGGTTGACCAACCCCGGCTGGTTTCTGGTCAGCCCCTCGGTGGCGCTGTTGCTGCTGTGGATGATCGTGCCGCTGGGCATGACCGTCTATTTTTCAATGATCCGCTACAACCTGCTCTACCCCGGTGAAAACCAGTTCGTGGGGCTGGAAAACTTCAGCTACTTTTTGAGTGACTCAGGGTTCCTGCCCGGCGCCACCAACACCCTGTTGCTGGTGGGCAGCGTGTTGCTGATCAGCGTGGTGTTCGGTGTATTGATCAGCGCGTTGCTGGAGGCCAGTGAGTTTCTCGGTCGCGGCATCGTGCGGGTGATGTTGATTTCACCGTTCTTCATCATGCCCACCGTCGGTGCGCTGATCTGGAAGAACCTGATCTTCCATCCGGTGTCGGGGATTCTCGCCTACATCTGGAAACTGTTCGGCGCGCAACCGGTGGACTGGCTGGCGCACTACCCGCTGCTGTCGATCATCATCATTGTGTCCTGGCAATGGCTGCCCTTCGCGATCCTGATCCTGATGACTGCCATGCAGTCCCTCGATCAGGAACAGAAAGAAGCCGCACGCCTGGACGGTGCCGGTCCGGTCGCGATCTTCTGGCACCTGACCCTGCCCCACCTGGCCCGGCCGATTGCGGTGGTGGTGATGATCGAAACCATCTTCCTGCTGTCGGTGTTCGCCGAAATCTTCACCACCACCAACGGTGGCCCCGGCTACGCCTCGACCAACCTCGCCTACCTGATCTACAACCAGGCGCTGGTGCAGTTCGACGTCGGCATGGCGTCCGCCGGTGGTTTGATCGCGGTGTTGATTGCCAACGTTGCGGCCATCGTGCTGGTGCGAATGATCGGCAAAAACCTGACAGACAAAGCCTGAGGCCTGCGCCATGACTCTTCAACAATCCCGCCGCCTGCAAAGCCTGCTGCTCGGCACTCTGGCCTGGGCCATCGCGATCCTGATCTTCTTCCCGATCTTCTGGATGGTGCTGACCAGTTTCAAAACCGAAATCGATGCGTTCGCCACGCCGCCACAGTTCATCTTTACGCCGACGCTGGAGAACTACCTGCACATCAACGAGCGCAGCGACTACTTCAGCTTCGCCTGGAACTCGGTAGTGATTTCCTTCAGCGCCACGGCCCTGTGCCTGCTGATCGCGGTGCCGGCGGCCTACTCCATGGCGTTCTACGAAACCCAGCGCACCAAAGGCACGCTGTTGTGGATGCTCTCGACCAAAATGCTGCCGCCAGTGGGCGTGCTGATGCCGATCTACCTGCTGGCCAAGAGTTTCGGCCTGCTGGACACGCGCATCGCGCTGATCGTGATTTACACGCTGATCAACCTGCCGATCGTGGTCTGGATGATTTACACCTACTTCAAAGACATCCCCAAGGACATCCTCGAAGCCGCACGCCTGGACGGCGCAACGCTGTGGCAGGAAATGGTCCGGGTGTTGCTGCCGATCGCCAAGGGCGGCCTGGCTTCCACGGTTCTGCTGTCGCTGATCCTGTGCTGGAACGAGGCGTTCTGGTCGCTGAACCTGACCTCGTCCCAGGCCGCGCCACTGACCGCGTTGATCGCCTCGTACTCAAGCCCCGAAGGTCTGTTCTGGGCCAAGTTATCGGCGGTGTCGACCCTGGCCTGTGCGCCGATCCTGATCTTCGGCTGGATCAGCCAGAAACAATTGGTCCGCGGCCTGTCGTTCGGCGCCGTGAAATGAATAACAACATGTGGAGGCCCATCATCATGGCCAACCTGAAAATCAAAAATCTGCAAAAAGGCTTCGAAGGTTTTTCCATCATCAAAGGCATTGACCTGGAAGTGAATGACAAGGAATTCGTGGTGTTCGTCGGCCCGTCGGGCTGTGGCAAATCCACCCTGCTGCGGCTGATCGCCGGCCTTGAAGAAGTCAGCGGCGGCACCATCGAACTGGATGGTCGCGACATCACCGAAGTCAGCCCGGCCAAGCGCGACCTGGCGATGGTGTTCCAGACCTACGCCTTGTACCCACACATGAGCGTGCGCAAAAACATGTCGTTCGCGCTGGACCTGGCCGGTGTAGCGAAAGCCGAAGTCGAGAAAAAAGTCGGCGAAGCGGCGCGCATCCTTGAACTCGGGCCGATGCTGGAGCGCAAGCCCAAGCAACTGTCCGGTGGTCAGCGTCAACGCGTGGCCATCGGGCGGGCGATCGTGCGCAACCCGAAAATTTTCTTGTTCGATGAACCGCTGTCCAACCTCGACGCCGCCCTGCGGGTGCAGATGCGCCTGGAACTGTTGCGCCTGCACAAAGAACTGCAAGCCACGATGATCTACGTGACCCACGACCAGGTCGAAGCGATGACCATGGCCGACAAAGTCGTCGTCCTCAATGGTGGCAAGATCGAGCAAGTCGGTTCGCCACTGGACCTGTATCACCAGCCGGCCAACCTGTTTGTCGCAGGCTTCCTCGGCACGCCGAAAATGGGCTTCCTCAAGGGCAAAGTCACCCGCGTTAACGGCCAAAGCTGCGAAGTGCTGTTAGACGCCGGCACCCGCATTACCCTGCCGCTGAGCGGGGCGAATCTGAGTGTCGGCGGTGCGGTGACTTTAGGGATTCGTCCGGAACATCTTGAACTGGCGCAACCCGGCGACTGCACCCTGCAAGTCACTGCCGACGTCAGCGAACGCTTGGGCAGCGACACTTTCTGCCACGTCCTGACGTCATCCGGCGAAGCGCTGACCATGCGCGTTCGCGGCGATCTGGCCAGTCGTTATGGCGAAACCCTGAGCCTGCACCTGGATGCCGAACACTGCCATTTATTCGATGCCGACGGCGTGGCGCTGACCCGTCCACTGCGCGCCGCAGCCTGATCCGAGAGCATGCGATGAAACTGAACAAACAGAACCTCAACCGCCTCGCCCCCGAGGTGGCCTTGCCCGCCTACACCCTGAGCGATACCCGCCAAGGCATCGCGCACATTGGCGTTGGCGGCTTCCACCGCGCGCATCAGGCGTATTACACCGATGCCTTGATGAATACCGGCGAAGCGCTGGACTGGGCCATCTGCGGGGTCGGCCTGCGCGCCGAAGACCGCCGCGCCCGGGACGATCTCAAAGAGCAGGATTATCTGTTTACCCTGTTCGAACTCGGTGACGCCGACGACGCCGAGGTCCGGGTCATCGGTGCCATCCGCGACATGTTGCTGGCCGAAGACAGCCCCGAAGTGCTGATCGACAAACTCGCCGATCCAGACATCCGCATCGTCTCGCTGACCATCACCGAAGGCGGCTATTGCATCGACGACAGCAACGGCGAGTTCATGGCGCACCTGCCGCAGATCCAGCATGACCTGGCTCACCCGAACGCGCCAAAGACTGTATTCGGTTTCCTCTGCGCCGCACTGGCCAAACGTCGTGCAGCCGGCACGCCCGCGTTCACGCTGATGTCTTGCGATAACCTGCCGCACAACGGCGCGGTGACCCGTAAAGCCCTGCTCGCATTCGCCGCCCTGCGCGATGCCGATCTGCGCGACTGGATCGAGCGCCATGTCAGTTTCCCTAACGCGATGGTCGACCGCATCACGCCGATGACCAGCACCGAGCATCGTCTGCAACTGCACGACAAACACAGCATCGACGACGCTTGGCCGGTGGTCTGCGAACCGTTTGTGCAATGGGTGCTGGAAGACAAATTCGTCAACGGTCGCCCGGCCTGGGAAAAGGTCGGCGTGCAGTTCACCGATGACGTCACGCCTTACGAAGAGATGAAGATCAAACTGCTCAACGGCAGCCATCTGGCCTTGACCTATCTGGGCTTTTTGAAGGGTTACCGCTTCGTTCACGAAACCATGAACGACCCGCTGTTCGTGCGCTACATGCGCGCCTACATGGACCTGGACGTGACGCCGCAACTGGCGCCGGTGCCGGGGATCGACCTGACCGAGTACAAAAACACCCTGGTGGCGCGCTTCTCCAACCAGGCGATTGCCGATCAGCTGGAGCGGGTATGTTCGGATGGCTCGTCGAAGTTTCCGAAGTTCACTGTGCCGACGATCAATTGCTTGATTGCCGACGGGCAGGAGACCAAGCGTGCGGCGCTGGTGGTCGCGGCGTGGGCGCTGTACCTCAAAGGTGTGGATGAGAATGGCCAGACCTATGCAATTCCGGATCCACGGGCGGCGTTCTGTCAGGCACTGGTGGCCGATGATGTGTTGATCACGCAGCGGTTGTTGGAAGTGGAGGAAATCTTTGGGACGGCGATACCGCGCTCTCCGGAGTTTGTCGCTGCGTTCGAGTGGTGCTGTAACAGCTTGAGGGAGGTTGGAGTGACGCGGACCCTCGAAAGAGTGCTCGCCGCCTGATCGTTCCCACGCTCTGCGTGGGAATGCAGCCCGGGACGCTCCGCGTCCCATCCAGAAGCGGACGCAGAGCGTCCATTGAGGCATTCCCACGCAGAGCGTGGGAACGATCTTCGGTAGGGTGTTTCCATGGCAAACCAACAACTATTCCTCGGTATCGACTGCGGCACCCAAGGCACCAAAGCCGTCATCCTCGACGCGCAAAGCGGCCAGGTGCTCGGTCAGGGCGCCGCGGCCCACAGCCTCATCAGCGGCGCCAATGGTCGTCGTGAGCAAGACACTGCCCAATGGCTGGAAGCCTTCACCCAGGCCACTCGTCGCGCGTTGCTCGCCGCAAATGTAGACGGTCAGGCCATCCTCGGCATCGGTGTTTCCGGCCAGCAGCATGGCCTGGTACTGCTCGACGATCGCGGCCAGGCGCTGCGCCCGGCCAAGCTCTGGTGCGACACCGAGTCCACGCTGGAAAACGACCGCTTGCTCGCCCATCTGGGCGGCGAAAAAGGCTCCCTGGAACGCCTCGGCGTCGTCATCGCGCCGGGCTACACCGTGTCCAAACTGCTCTGGACCAAAGAACAACATCCGCAAGTGTTCGCCCGGATCGCCCGCATTTTGCTGCCCCATGACTACCTCAACTATTGGCTCACCGGCCGCAGTTGCAGCGAGTACGGTGATGCCTCGGGTACCGGGTATTTCAACGTGCGCACCCGCCAATGGGACTTGCAACTGCTGCGCGACATCGACCCCACCGGGCGCCTGCAAGCCGCGCTCCCGGAGCTGATCGACGCCCATCAACCGGTCGGCACAATCCTGCCGAGTATCGCCGAACATCTGGGCATCAACCCACACGCGCTGGTCTCCAGCGGCGGCGGCGACAACATGATGGGCGCGATCGGCACCGGCAATATAAAGCCTGGCGCGATCACCATGAGCCTTGGTTCCTCGGGCACGGTCTACGCCTATGCCGAGCAAGCGAACGTCAGCCCGGACGCCTCGGTCGCGACGTTCTGTTCCTCCAGCGGTGGATGGCTGCCGCTGATCTGCACGATGAACCTGACCAACGCGACCGGCGCGATTCGCGAGTTGTTCGAATTGGATATCGAAGCGTTCAACGCCTTGGTCGCGCAAGCGCCGATCGGTGCCGGCGGCGTGTGCATGCTGCCGTTCCTCAATGGCGAACGCGTCCCTGCCCTGCCTCATGCCGGCGGCAGTCTGCTGGGGCTGACCATGACCAACCTGACCCGGGCCAACCTGTGCCGCGCCGTGGTAGAAGGCACTACCTTCGGTTTGCGTTACGGGCTGGACCTCCTGCGCCAGAATGGCTTACAAAGCCTGCGCATCTGCCTGATCGGCGGCGGCTCGAAGAGCCCGGTGTGGCGACAGATCGTCGCTGACATCATGAATACGCCAGTGATTTGTACCGAGCAAAGTGAAGCCGCGGCCCTCGGCGCAGCGATTCAGGCGGCGTGGTGCAAGTCCTGGGCAAACGGTCAGGAAGACAGCCTGGCGGCCTTGTGCGAGCGTTGCGTAAAGCTCGATCTGGCCAGTGAAACCTTACCGATTGCAGAAAATGTGGCGGCCTGTCAGCAGGCCTATGAACGCTATCGACAGCATGTCGCAACCCTCTAAAGAGCGAGAAACTATGTATCTGGTATGTGGCGAAGCGCTGTTCGATTTCTTCAGCGAAGACGATGCCAGCGGCTTGGCATCCAAAGTGAATTTCAAGGCAATTGCCGGCGGCTCGCCGTTCAATGTGGCCGTAGGTTTGCGCCGCTTGGGCGTGGACGCCGCGCTGTTTGGCGGCCTATCGACCGATTACCTCGGCCGACGTTTGCAGCAAGTGTTGCAGGATGAAGGTGTGCGCCCGGACTACCTCGTGGACTTTGCCGCACCGACCACCTTGGCGATGGTCGCGGTCGGTGCCAATGGCTCGCCCCACTACAGCTTTCGTGGCGAAGGCTGCGCCGATCGGCAGTTGAGCCTGGCGCACCTGCCAGAGCTAGGGCCTGAAGTGCGCGGTTTGCACGTCGGCTCGTTTTCGCTGGTGGTACAACCGATTGCCGATACGTTATTGGCATTGGTGCAACGGGAAAGCGGCAAACGCCTGATCAGCCTCGACCCGAACGTGCGCCTGAATCCCGAGCCGAACATCGAATTGTGGCGCTCGCGGATTGCCAAGCTGGTGGAGCTGGCGGATCTGATCAAGGTCAGCGACGAAGACTTGAGCCTGTTGTACCCCGAGCAGGATCCTCAGCGCGTCATCGAAGGCTGGCTGGAGCATCGCTGCCAGTTGGTGTTCCTCACCCGAGGCGGCGAAGGCGCAACGGTGTTCAGCCGTGCCCACGGCACGTGGTCGGTACCGGCCTGTTCAGTGAAGATTGCGGACACTGTGGGTGCCGGGGATACCTTCCAGGCGGCGCTGATTACCTGGTTGACCGAGCAGCAGCTGGATTCGGTTGAAGGGTTGCAACAGCTGAGCCGTGAGCAAATTGACGCGATGCTCAGGTTTGCGGTGAGCGCCGCAGCGTTGACCTGCAGCAAGACCGGACCGGATTTGCCGTATCGGCGGCAGTTGAGCTGAAATCCGGACCTCATGCCTTCTCACTACCGCAGGTGCTGATTTCAGGACCTGCCGGTAGAGATTAAATATTGTTTTGATATATTTTTATTTCGATTGTAAATATGTACCGAGTCTTCAATCCAAATAAAAGACGAGCGGATATTGACAGTTTTATAGATTCTAAAATTATGTACCCAGTTATAGCGCTTCCTGATTTTAGCTATTCCAAAAATCAACTCCTATTTCTCCAAGCAGCACCATCGTCGGATACATAGCTGATTCTTATCTTATTGAATCATATTAATAAATAGATAATCACCAACAAAACAATCCAGCGGCCACTGAAGATAATGTGCGCTCAATAAAAATAACCAGCCCGTTACTTGACCGCTACATGCCTTCAACTAATATCCTTTCCACGCACAGCGCAGGTAAGGAAATTGCTGTGCGGCCATCCTTATACCCCACAACAGGAAAAGGAACTCCAACATGGAAAGTGTCGCTATCTCAGCTGCCCAAATAAACTGGAACGGCGGACAACGCATTACGCTCACCGCAGGAGATACAGCCACCTGTACCGCGCTTAGCCCCGGCCAGCTTTATGGCATCTTTATCTACAACTCCGCTCAAAATGATACCAATTCGACTGTCTCCGTGAACTGGAGCAATAGCCAGCCACCCGTACCGATCACAGTTCCTGGCACCACGGCCAATGCAGGCCTGGCATCGTTGGGTTTTGTCTCGGGTACCGATACTCAAACCGTGTCGGTTTCACTGCCTAGCAACGCCGGTAAATCCCAGGTCGAAATCTGGTTGGGAAGTGTCAGTATGCCGACCAATACATCGGGACTGAGCAATTATCCGCTGCAAGCCGATGGTGAGCAGCATCCGTTCAACAAGTATGCCCGTTACTATGCGGTACCCCCATCGAAGTGGATGAACCTGACGATCACCAGCACCATTTCACAGTTCCTCTCCTGCCAGTTCCGTGAGGCGCAAGCGACCGTCTTTGTTGTCAATGAGACTTCAAACGGCCTCCTTGCCAATCAGGTGACCAACATTGGGCCTACTGCCAGTGCGGCTGGGAACGTCAAGATCGTTTACTCGCAGATTCAGAGCATCACCAATAATCTGCAAGGCGACGGTACGCAATGGGTGTGGATGGATGCTGACAGCCCGCAAGATTCTCAGAGCGCGACCATATCCTTGCAATCGCTTTGAATTTGCTGGCTGAGTAATAAAGGAAGGCTCCACCCTGTGGGGCCTTCTTTTATTTGGTGTGACGGCCCCAATCGCCTCAAAAAATGCCTGTATTCATTGCGCAAAACCTCGGCTATAGGGGAAAGCCCGATACCCGTCAGGCCCCGGGCCTACGGCATTTCAACCTTGAACATGGCACTTTAATGCTGCACCATCCGCGCCTGCTTTTTCAAAGGACGGAATTCAAGGCATGCTGGACGCGAACGCAACCCATATTTCCCTCACCCTTGAAGGTGTTTCCGTTGACCTTCAGGTGCTCAGCTTCGTCGGCCGCGAAGCCCTCAACCAGCCGTTCTGTTTCGACATCGAACTGGTGAGCGCCCGCCCCGACCTGAAACTCGAAGAGCTGCTGCACAAGTCCGGTTGCCTGACCTTCGGCGCCACCGGCCAGGGCAAAATCCATGGCCTGGTGTACCGCATCGAGCAAGGCGATTCCGGCAAGAGCCTGACCCGCTACAGCATCAGCCTGGTGCCGCAACTCGCTTATCTGCGCCATAACCATGACCAGCAGATCTTCCAGCAGCTCAGCGTGCCGAAGATCATCGCTCAGGTTCTCGAAGCCCGGGGCATTCTGGCCGACGCCTACAGCTTCCAGCTCGGTGCGATCTACCCCGAGCGCGTGTACTGCGTGCAGTACGACGAATCCGACCTGCACTTCATCCAGCGCCTGTGCGAAGAGGAAGGCATTCACTTCCACTTCCAGCACTCGACCAGCGGCCACAAACTGGTGTTCGGCGATGACCAGACAGTGTTCCGCAAACTCGCGCCGGTGAGCTACCAGCAAGACTCCGGCATGGCTGCCAAAAAACCGGTGATCAAGCGCTTCAACCTGCGCCTGGAAACCCGCACCACCCGCGTCAGTCGCCGCGACTACGATTTCGAAAAACCGCGCCTGCTGCCTGAGGGCGCGGCCAAAAGCGCGTTCGCCCCGGACCTCGAAGACTACGACTACCCCGGCCGCTTCATCGACCGTGCGCGCGGCAAGCAACTGGCGACCCGTGCCCTGGAACGCCATCGCAGCGACTACCAACTGGCCGAAGGCAAAGGCGACGAACCGACCCTGGTCAGCGGCCACTTCATGGCCCTGAGCGAACACCCGCGCGCCGAGTGGAACGACCTCTGGCTGCTGCTGGAAATCGTCCACGAAGGCAAGCAGCCGCAAGTGCTCGGCGAGAACATCACCAGCGACGTCACCCATAACAAGGACGACTTCCACCAGGGCTACCGCAACCGCTTCCTCGCCACGCCGTGGGACGCGCATTACCGCCCCGCCCTGGAACACCCGAAACCCAAAGTGCTGGGCAGCCAGACCGCCATCGTCACCGGCCCGGCGGGCGAAGAAATTCATTGTGATGAATACGGTCGCGTCAAAGTGCAATTCCACTGGGACCGCGACGGCCAGGGCCACGACACCAGCAGCTGCTGGCTGCGCGTCGCCACCGGCTGGGCCGGCAACGCCTACGGCGGCATCGCCATCCCGCGAATCGGCATGGAAGTGCTCGTGACCTTCCTCGAAGGCGACCCGGACCAGCCGCTGATCACCGGCTGCCTGTACCACAAGGAAAACGTCGTCCCCTACGACCTGCCGGCGAACAAAACCCGCAGCACCTTCAAGACCCTCAGTTCACCGGGCGGCAAGGGCTACAACGAGTTTCGCATCGAAGACAAGAAAGGCGCGGAACAGATCTACCTGCACGCCCAGCGAGACTGGGATGAAAACATCGAGCACGACCAGAAAATCCGCATCGGCAACGAACGGCATGACACGGTCGAAGCCAACGCGTTCAGCGAGTTCAAGGTGGAAGAGCACCGCCTCACCCATCTGGACCGCACGACCGAAGCGCGGGCGGATGATCACCTCACCGTCGGCGTGACCCGGCATGTGAAAGTGGGGACGGCGCAGTTTGTCGAGGCCGGGACGGAGATTCATTACCACGCCGGGGAGAAGGTGGTGGTTGAGGGTGGCATGGAGCTGACGGCCAAGGCTGGCGGGAGTTTTGTGAAGATTGATGCGGGTGGGGTGACGATTAGCGGGGCTGAGGTGAAGGTTAATTCCGGGGGTGCTCCCGGTGCCGGTACGGGAATCCAGATTCTCGACCCGGTAATCCCATGGGCTGCCGCCAAAGACAAGGCCGGCGCCCTGCTCGTCCCGGCCGCCGTGCAAATGGCCATGGCCAAAGCGGCCCGGGCAGCCGGTGATATCCGCTGCCCGATTTGCGAAGCCTGCCGTGAAGGAAAATGTGATTTGGGGGCAACAGCATGAGCGACGCACTCAACAACTGGCTCGGCGAACAGGCAAAACTCAATCGCGTCCTGATCCTGGCCCTCGACAGCCTCGCCGAACCGAACCCCGTCACCTCGCTGTACAGCGCAGGCCTGATGCAGCGCTCGGTGCAACTCTATCGGCGCACCCAATACGCCGAGTTCGCCGCCATCAGCCCTTGGCTGACCGAACTGCACAATCCCGGCGCCGATGCCTTCCGCAAACTGCTGGACGACCCACAGCGCAACTGGGGCTGGATCGGCAGCATGGACAAAGCCGACCTCGACGGCCTGACCCAACACTGGCAAGCCCGAATGGTTATTGAGGAAGACGGCGAACGCTCGTTGTTCCGCTTTCAGGATAATCGTGTGATTGCTCGCTGCCTTGCCAACCTGAGCGAGGCCGAACGCCCCTTGCTGTTAGGCCCGATCAGCAGCGTGCTGTATTGGGATGAGGAGCAGTGGAAAAGCGCAGATAACGCCAGGCCCGGCATGTACCCAGTACCAAACCCCGCACCATGGTTGCGAATTCCAAACTCGCCGGAGCGTACGCGCAGCATCTTGCGCGAAAACCTGAAACGCTGGTTGCTGGTGTACCACGTCGAGGCCGCAGCCAAACTCAACGAAACCCGCAATGTGCGCGAATGGCTGGAAGAACAGATGGACCTGCTTGAGGCCTGGCAATGGAACACGCCGGAACAGCGCGAGTTCATGCTCAGCCTGAGGCTTGATCCGACGTGCGCGGACGATGTGGCTTGGAAGCCTCTGCCGGGGGAGACACCGGAGCAGCATTTTGCGCGGTGTCAGCGGGTGTTTGATGCGCAATTAGGGCAGTCAGAGCGTGGGTGAGATTGAGGCGTCTAACGCAACCTTTTCGGGACGTTTGCTTTGGTTGTTCGCTGTTGCTGGTGCGATGGCGGCTTCTGGTTGTTCGGCCATCAAGTCTACTGACAGCTTTACGTTGCTGACGGAATTGCCACCGGGGTTCAGCATTAAAGGTGAGGCGTCTTATGTGCCTAGAACGGGAGAGGCTTGTATGGTTCCTCCTCGGAAAGGCAGGAACTACCCGGGCTTGAAGTTTTTTGAGCAGAAGCTGAGTAACGATGCACAAACGGCGCGTTTCGAAGTTCCGCTGACGAGCAAGGAAGGTGGCTGTCCTTTGGTGCTTGACACCTTCGCCTATGAGATTGACGCCAAATATGGTGCTGACTTCCGGAATGTAGGTAGGGCCCACACAGGGATTTCGTTCCGGGATGGAAATGCAGCCAGTCCCGTTCCTCCGTCTGTCTTGGTATTGCAGAAGCAGTGCCAATGGTTCTTTCGCACCGCTGGACCTGAACGTTACATTGTAAAAATTCTGAAATGTAAATCTGTGGAAACGCCGGATCAGGCAAGTGACTCAGATATTAAAGGTCCCATGCAACGTGCTCAGTTCGCAGGAAAGACGATAAAAGTCATCTTTTCAATTGCAAAGGAGGAAACCCCATATATGGGAGATACATGGGTTAAATTTCCTGAAGGCTGGAAGCGGTGCATGGGGAAAAACCTCGCAGACCCTTATGCGTTTTGTCGCGACAATACTACCGACTTCAAGCCCTTTAAAATGCCGGATGGACGTGACTGCACCGTCTACCCCAACTGCACCGAACAAGGAAAATAAAATGTTTTCTCAAGACTTTCTCACTGGGCTTGTTCGAGCAACTGCCATCGGCTTAGGTGCGCTCGGGGCTACAGGATGCTCAGTCGTGCAACAGGATAGCTTTACGCTGATCACTGAACTGCCACCCGGATTCAGCATTAAAGGGGAGGCATCCTATGTACCTCGTACGGGAGAGAGTTGCACAGTCCCTCCTCGAAAAAGCAGAAGCTATCCTGGTTTGAAGTTCTTTGAGCAAAAGCTTAATAACGATGCTCAGACAGCGCGTTTCGAAGTGCCACTAACCAGCAGCGAAGGTGGCTGCCCCTTGGTACTTGATACCTTCGGATATGAAGTTAACGCAAAGTATGGAGCTGCCCGGCTCGATTTAGGTAGGGCCTTCACAGGAGTATCATTCCGGGATGGAACCGCAGACGGTCCAACTCCTCCCCCAGTCCTAGTATTGCAGAAGCAGTGCCAATGGTTCTTTCGCACTGCTGGACCTGACCGTTACATTGTAAAGCTTCTGAAATGTAAATCTGTGGAAACACCGGATCAGGCAAGTGACTCAGATGTTAAAGGTCCCATGCAACGTGCTCAGTTTGCCGGTAAGACAATAAAAGTAATTTTCGCTATTTCAAGCGAGGAGAGCCCGGCCGTAGCTGATAACTGGGTGAAGTTCCCAGCAGGCTGGAAACGCTGCATGGGTGACAGCCTTGAAGACCCCTACGCGTTCTGCGGAGACAATAAAACAAATTTTAAACCTTTCAAAATGCCAGATGGACGTGACTGCACCGTCTATCCGGCTTGCACCGAATAAGGAAATTCACACATGCCGGCAAAGAAACCAGTACAACCGCTACTGACCGACACTAAACAAGCCTGCCCACTCAGGGGCACTTGGATTAGCTTTCAACTGGTGGATGAGTCAGGGAATGGTAAACCTTATGCAGGTTTAGCTTACAAACTTGTAGATAGTACCGATCAATCTCATGAAGGGATTTTAGACTCTGAAGGTTTCGCCAAAATTTGTGACACTTACGAAGGGCCCGTGGTCCTCACCGTTGATAGTGCCTATAAAGGAGATGAGAAGGACTACAAATGGCTAATGACACGACTGAACTATCCACTAAAAATCACCGAACTGCAGGTACGGGCCGAAAAAACCCGCTTCCTGCGCAAGGATGGTCTGCGAGTTGAAAACAACCCTGCAAAAGTAAAAGCAGACCAGTTCTTTCATGTCGAAGTGAGAGATCTAGTTGAGAAATCCGCTCATCTTCCTCCCCTTTCAAAAAGCGCGCACCCGCCAAACTACAACCTCCTAAAGGTAATGGGTGACCTCGGATTTGGTCCGGAAAAATCAGAGTTACGGGGCATTGTTCTTCTTCCAGATAAACACACGGCCCTTGAAGTTCGTCCGCTACGGGCTTTCCGCCCCATGTTATCGAAAGACAATAATTTCAGCGCCTTGAATTTGTATCAATTATCTTTGTTTGCCAGCTTGAGTTACAGCAACTTCGGCCAAGAACCAGCTGAACAACCTACCGACACGGTATCATTCCCGTCGGACCCGAGCGTCGGGTACATGTTTGGCAATAGCCTTGCCAGTTTCATAGAAACCTGGAAAGTCAATAAAGACCAAACAACTGCTTATTATCCGCTTTATGAAGATGTACCTTATTCGAAGCGTTTCGAGATCCTGCCATTCGACCCTACACTGTACAAACAAAACAAACCTGAATTGGGTCCAAATCAAGAGTCCCCCGCCACGTGGCACTTCTTCGACGATGGCAAAGCCGAGGGCGGCACCAATACCCAGGCGTTCATAACCCACCATGACGAAATCATTATAATCTCGGTCCGAGGGACTTTAGAAGGCGCGGACTTCTTGCGAGACACCGATGCAGAGCAAGTTCCATTTGAAGAGGGTGTAGGTAAAGCGCACAAAGGTTTCTACGAAGCCTATAAGGCGATGAGTGAATTTGTTCAGGTTTACCTCCAGCAGTTTCACACTAATCAAAAAGTCATTATTTGCGGTCATAGTCTGGGAGGTGCCATTGCAACGTTACTTGCAGAAGCGCTTCGACGCGGCACCAAAAAATACGACGTCCTTCTCTACACCTACGGCTCCCCAAGAGCCGGCGACGCCGACTTCATCAACGGCGCTGCAGAGTTGGCCCATCACCGCATGGTCAACAACAACGACCCGATCCCGAGCGTTCCCGCGCCATGGATGAACACTCGCAAAAGTATCTGGGTGCCTGGCGTAATCATCAGTTTTGTCACCGCCCCTTTAGGCGCACTTATTTTCGCTATAGGCCTGTCGCGAACGGGCGGTTCGCCATACGAGCACCATGGTAATTTGCACCACTTCATGCCCGTCCAGTTTAAAGGACGTGAGCAATCCGCCGTTCTCTGGGATCCAGGTTGCGACTCCATCGAAGAGGCCGCCTGCACCAAAGCATTGAAAAAGTTCGGAGACTTGCCCGACCGTGCCGCTTTTGTGCAGCAACTGTTCCACATGAGTGATCACTACATGGTGCCCTCCTACATTCCGTACGCCTGGGCAACATTGCGTCGCTGGCAGCAAACCCAGGAAAGCGGAACCACGGTGGTGACCAAGACTGAGTACGATCAGGTCTACTATCAACTGCAAGAAATGCAGGACCGTTTGAAGACGAAGGAAGCCGAACTGAACAACGCCTTTCAATATGACCGTCAGGCGAACCAGCGAGAAGCAAGTTTACTGAGAGCGGAAATAGGTCGGTTGAATACAGCCCGGCAACGGCTGCATGCCTTGAGTTTCCTTAAACTGACCCCCGAAGATATTTACGGCTCTGCCACCCAGTCGCCGGAACATAAAATCAACGTCGATCGCTGGATGGCAAAAAAAGAAAACAAAGTCGAGGTCCAGCTAGCGATGATTCCTCAAGCGAGTAGCAGTAACTTGAGAACGGCTTAGGTTTCAGTGCGTCCCGCAAACAAGCCAGCGTCCACGAGAGACTGGCTTGTTTGTAATGCGGTGACCTCAAACCGGCGCCTTCCACACCATCATCCGCTGCTGAGCAACCGTCAACAGATTGCAACAAAGCACCGGGTCAAACACCGCGACCTTGATGTCCAGTTCGACCAGAGCGGCGAGGCTCTCCGCCTAGGCGAGCGCGCAATGAAATTTTATTGGCTTATCATCTCCTCCGCCTTTCTTACCGCATGCAATTACAGCGAACCAAACACAGCAGATAAAAGGTGATGACACGCTTTATGAACTCTTATTGAATAAGGTAATGCCAAATCGACACGATGTAGACGAGTGGTATCACGATGTATATACGCCACTAATTCAACGAAAAACAGTTCTCGAGAAAACAGACCGTACTCAGGGATAATATAAAATGAAAACCGTGCGGCTGTATTTAATCACTGTCTTGTTTATAGGGGCTGCCTATGCAGAGCCGCCCAAGTCAATTCTCGGCTGCCCTTTGTCTGATGGAACACGGGTGTCTTTACTGGCCGAGTCAACTGCAGAGGGTCAGCGCTTGTTTCTTGAGCTCGATCAGAAAACACAAACTGCATTTACGGACATGCCTGATACCGACTTTGTCGGGCAGGTGGTCCTGGCAAAGTGCATTTCCTCCGGCTTTATATTTGCGCTCAACTACGGCTCGCCGTATTTGAAGGGTGTTGTTTTACGCAAAAACCCCGTCAGTCATTCGATCGAACGAACGAATCGATTTTGCAGAGAAGTCCCTGCCCCGCTGGCTTTATCTTGGACAAGAGCAAATGCGGTTGGTCATTCCAAATATCGGGAACGAGGTCCCAGGAAAGTTCCTGGTTTATGACTATTTCGCGGAAAAAGGGCAACCAGAGGAAGCAGGTAGTGTTGATGTTCGGCCAGATACCCATGGGTTCAAGGTTTTACGCCTGAAATGAGCGCATCATCCCATTGAATACATCACCGTCGGACATCTAGCTTCAAAGCCTGCCCGCAGGAGGCAGGCTTGTTTTTGAAGGTGCGCGTCAGACCGGAAAGATTAAACGAGAAGGCTCCTGACCTAGCCTTTGAATTGCCGGATAACACCCCAGTCATCAGGCTGGAATTGATCGCTACGGTGTACTTCAAAGAGGGCTATTTGCTTGAAAACAAGCAAAAGGTCATGGAGTGTTTCGCCCGCTTCAAGGAGGAATTCGGCCAATATCAGAAAGTACAACAACAAAAAAAAGCCCGGCTTGCCAACGGTAGCGTCTCGAAGGTCGCTATCGCCGGCAGGCCGGGCTCCTAAAGCAAAATACCGCTTAAATGTTTCGCATCAACAGCACTTCGGTCCCGCCTTGCTGCCGTAACGAGCCTCCTGACGTTCCCGAAAGAACACTTCGTAACTCATCAGCGGTTTGTCCGGGTGTTTGGTTTGCATATGCTCGACGTAAGTGTCGTAGTCGGGCATGCCGACCATCAGGCGTGCAGCCTGACCGAGGTATTTACCGAGGCGACTCAGGTCATTGAACATGGGCACCCTCCTCCATCAAGCATCCGGCAAAGCCTGGAACGGCGCTTCTTTATCCGTACGTTCTTTGGTGCCCCAGGCGGCTATACCGACCTTAAGTGCAAAGAACAGGATGCTGAACACCACGAGCAAAAACAGCGCGGTCAGCGTTGCGTTGGTGTAGGCGTTGTAGATGACGTGCTGCATCTGCTCGATGCTTTTGGCCGGCGCGAGGACCTGGCCGTTGGCCAAGGCGTCGCTGTACTTTTTCGCCAGCGCCAGGAAGCCGATTGCCGGGTTGGCGTCGAACAGCTTGATGAAGCCTGCGGTGGTGGTGCAGATCAGCAGCCACACCGCTGGCAGCATGGTGACCCAGACGTAGCGTTGGCGTTTCATTTTGATCAGCACCACGGTTGCCAGCATCAGCGCGATACCCGCCAGCATCTGGTTGGAGATGCCGAACAGTGGCCACAAGGTGTTGATCCCGCCCAGTGGGTCGATCACGCCTTGATACAGCAGGTAACCCCACATCGCCACGCAACCGGCGGTTGCGATCAGGTTGGCGGTCCAGGATTCGGTGCGCTTGAGCGCTGGCACGAAGGAGCCGAGCAAATCCTGCAGCATGAAACGCCCGGCACGGGTGCCGGCATCCACCGCCGTCAGGATGAACAACGCTTCGAACAGGATCGCGAAGTGGTACCAGAACGCCATGGTGTTTTCACCTGGCAGAAGTTGGTGCAGGATCTGCGCGATACCGACCGCCAGGGTCGGCGCACCACCGGCCCGGGCCAGGATGGTGGCTTCACCGATGTCCTTGGCCACTGCTTGCAGCGCTTCCGGGGTAATTGCGAAACCCCAACTGCTGACCGTCTGCGCCACTGAAACAGCATCCGCGCCGACAAGGGCCGCCGGGCTGTTCATCGCAAAGTACACGCCGGGTTCGATCACCGAAGCGGCCACCATGGCCATGATCGCCACGAAGGACTCCATCAGCATGCCGCCGTAACCGATGTAACGGGCATGGCCTTCACTGGCGAGCAGCTTCGGCGTGGTGCCGGATGCAATCAGCGAATGGAAACCCGACACCGCGCCACAGGCGATGGTGATGAACAGGAACGGAAACAGACCACCCTTCCACACCGGCCCGGTGCCATCGATGAACTGGGTCAATGCCGGCATTTTCAGGTCGGGCATGGTGATCAGAATGCCGATCGCCAACGCGACGATGGTGCCGATTTTGAGGAAGGTGGACAGGTAATCGCGAGGGGCGAGGATCAGCCACACCGGCAGTACCGCCGCGACGAAACCGTAGCCAATCAGCATCCATGTGATCTGGATTCCGGTGAAGGTAAAGGCTTTGGCCCACACCGGGTCAGCGGCAATCTGCCCGCCCAGCCAGATCGAACCCAGCAGCAACGCCACGCCGATCACCGAGATTTCACCGATGCGACCCGGGCGGATGTAGCGCATGTAAATGCCCATGAACATCGCGATCGGGATGGTCGCCATCACCGTGAACATGCCCCACGGGCTTTCGGCCAGGGCCTTGACCACGATCAGCGCCAGCACCGCTAGGATGATGATCATGATCAGGAAGCAGCCAAACAGCGCGATGGTCCCGGGGATGCGGCCCATTTCTTCACGGACCATGTCGCCCAGGGAACGGCCGTTGCGGCGGGTGGACATGAACAGGACCATGAAGTCCTGAACCGCACCGGCCAGCACCACCCCGGCAATCAGCCACAGCGTACCGGGCAGGTAGCCCATCTGCGCCGCCAAGACCGGACCGACCAGCGGCCCCGCGCCAGCGATCGCTGCGAAGTGGTGTCCGAAGAGCACGTGTTTGTTGGTCGGCACGTAGTCCAGACCATCGTTGTTGAGTACGGCGGGAGTGGCTCGATTGGGATCGAGCTGCATCACCTTGGTGGCGATGAACAGGCTGTAATAGCGGTATGCGACGAGATAAATAGCGACTGCTGCGACTACGATCCAGAGGGCGTTGATGGCCTCGCCGCGGCGCAGGGCCACGACACTTAGCGCAAACGCTCCCAGGACAGCCACGGCAAACCAGGCGAGGTGTTTAGCCAGACGGGGCATAGCGTGTCTCCTGCCGACAGCCAGTGGCTGCGGCGGTAATTATTATAATTGTGTCCGCAGTGCGGAGCGGGCCCAATATCCGCCCATGCTGTCGACAAATAAATCCGCGTTACTACGTACGCGGCGTCTACGTAGTTCTACGTAGGCGCCGCTGATCTCTTGGATGAAATGCAACACCTGTGGGAGCGGGCTTGCCCGCGATGAGGCCAGTACATTCAACATCAACCGTTGACTGACAGACCGCTATCGCGAGCAAGCCCGCTCCCACAAGGTTCTGCGTTTTCATCACAGCCGCAGGTCATTCTGTCCAGCATTGCTACTGGAGGCGCGTAACTTTGGCATATGATGCCGGGCCTTCGCCTTCCCTCGGTCTGGCCAGGAGTAGAGATGCAGCTCAAACACAAAATCGTCGCGCTCGGGATTCTGCCGCTGGTGTTGGCGATCGCGGTCATCTGCGCACTGGTGATTTCCCTGAACCGTCAACTGGGTGATCAACAGGCGCAACTGATCGAAGACAGCATTCTGGCCAGCAAGCGCGCAGAGCTGAAAAACTACGTCGAAATGGCCCAGAGCCTGATCGCGCCGCTGTACGACAACGGTCGGGGTGACGCGCGCGCGCAGCAACAAGTGCTCGAAGAACTGCGCAAGCTCAGCTTTGGCATCAACGGCTACTTCTTCGTCTACGACCGCGAAGGCCGCAGTCTGATGCACGCGCGCCAGTCAGAGCTTGTAGGCAAATACCTGTGGGACATGACTGACCCTCACGGTTTGCCGGTGATCCAGGCGTTGCTCAAAAGTGCGCAATCGGGCGAAGGTTTTCAACGTTACGCCTGGAACAAACCCTCTTCCGGCCAAGTGACCGACAAGCTCGCTTACGTGGTGATGCTGGACCGTTGGGGCTGGATGCTCGGCACCGGCATCTACCTTGAAGACGTCGAACGCGCCACCCAACAAGCACGTGCCGAGGTGGCTCAGGGTATCCGCAAAACCATGCTGGCGATTGCCGCGGTGGCCCTTGTGGCAGTGTTGTTTGTCTTCGCCAGCGGCATGACGCTGAACGTCAGCGAACATCGCCTGGCCGACAAGAAACTCCAGCGCCTGACTCAACGCATCGTCAGCTTGCAGGAAGAAGAGCGGTCGCGGGTTTCCCGAGAGCTGCACGACGGCATCAGTCAGCTACTGGTGTCGATCAAGTTTCAGTTCGAACTGGCCAGCCATGTGCTGGAGAACGGACAAGACAAGGGGTTGAGCATTTTAAGAGACGCCACGCAGCGCCTCGGGGAAGCGATTGGTGAAGTTCGCAGCCTGTCTCACGACCTGCGTTCGTCGCTGCTCGACACCCTTGGCCTGCCGGCGGCAATCGGTCAACTCGCCGCAGAATTCGAGCAGCGCAGCGGTCTGGTCGTGATTTTCAACGATAACGAATTCGACTGTCATCTGGTCGATGGCGCCGCCGTCTCGTTGTTTCGCATCGTGCAAGAAGGCCTGACCAATATCGAACGCCACGCACAAGCAAAAAACGTCATCATTACCCTACACGGTTCTGAAAAGGCCGTACGTTTGACAGTGGTCGATGACGGTATCGGTTTCAACGTCGCCCAAGTTGAACGTCGTCACGCGGGCATTGGCCTGCGCAACATCCGTGAGCGTGTCGAGCATTTTGGCGGTCGATTCGACCTGACCTCGACGCCGGGAAGAAGTGAGCTGGACGTGCTGCTGCCGATGAAACTGCCCGGTACAGAACGCTGACTCAGCCCATAACAATTAGAGTGAATGCCTGCGATGAACCTGCCCTACCCGATCCGCGTCGCCCTGGTTGACGATCACTCCCTGGTCCGCGACGGAATCAAATCGCTGCTGGGGGTCATGACGCAGCTGGAAGTGGTGGGAGAAGCCGAGAATGGCGCCGATGCCATTGAAATGGTCGGGCGCTGCCAGCCGGATCTGTTGCTGGTCGACATCAGCCTGAAGGACATCAATGGCCTTGAGCTGACGCGGTTGTTACGCAGCCAATACCCGTCGCTCAAGGTGTTGGTGCTGAGCATGTACGACAACTATGAATACGTGAGTGAATCCGTTCGCTCGGGTGCCAGCGGCTATGTGCTGAAGAATGCGCCTTCACGGGAAATCATTGCGGCAATCGAAGCCATTGTCAGCGGCGGGACGTTCTACAGTGCCGAGATCGCACAGCGGCTCATTGCCGATAAAAGTAGCGACAACGAGCTGACTCCGCGCGAAAGCCAGGTGCTGTACAAGATGGCTCAGGGGCTGAACAACAAGGAAATGGCTCGCGAACTGGACATCAGTGTGCGGACTGTAGAAACTCATCGCCTGAGCATCCGTCGCAAGCTCAACATCGACAAACCCGCCGCCCTTGTAAAGTACGCGATCGATCATGGGATCATTTCGCGCTAGAGGCGATTCACACCGCGCTCGTATTAACGACACGTGCCGTGCGAATAAACAACGCGCGTACCTTGTCCCAGAAATTCCCCCCCAGCACGAAAATGCTGCCGATCAACATGGCATCGCCCAGCGCCTGGAGCTGCCAGATATTGGGTCTCAGCCCCGGCCAGATAGTATCTATGTAAGGTTCGAGAAATCCCGAGATCAGTGGCAGGCAAAACATCACGAGGCCAATTCTATGGCGAGCCGGGCCTACTTCCACGTCTGCCGGTGCAAGTGTGGAGACGTAACCGAACATACTGCGCTTGAGTTGCTGAAAGCCGGATTTGCCCATGATCGCAATGACGAGAATCAACAGAACTTTGTTGCTGATAAACAAAACGCCTGTCAGTGCTGCGATCTTTGAGCCGGGCACATCCACTGCCGCAGCGAGAGGCACCAGCAGCCAGGAGCCTAGCATCAAACAAATAATCGCGATGCCCAGTTTGAAGCGCCAACCAGCGGAACTAGGTGCATTATCATCCTGAGGGTTGCTCATGGTCTTCTTAACCTTCATTTTTTGGCCTGGATTAATGGATCTTCAGAAGCGTAGCAGTTAGTCGATCCCAGATCATTCAACATGACCTTGTATTTGTCGCAGCTGTACTAACCTAAGCGAACCAGTAACCAACGCCATTTCAATATCAGGTATGTTCGGATGACGTTTTCCCAAGATCTACTATCAGTGCACCGATGCTGACGCGCTCTAGCCCATTGCTTCTGCTGCTCGTCCTTGGCCTTGGCGGTTGCGTCCGTCTGGGGCCGGATTTTCAGCCCCCCGGCGAAGCCTGGACAAAACTCTGGAGCAGCCCCGCGCTGGAGCAAGCCAGCCAACGAAGCCTGAACCCCGACATTCGCCAGTGGTGGCAGGTGTTCGCCGACCCGGTCCTCGACGCGCTGATCGCCGAATCGGATGCGCACAATTCCAACCTGAAAATTGCCGGCCTTCGCGTCATGGAAGCCCGCGCCCGGTTGGGTATTGCGCAAAGCGGGCGTTATCCGCAACTGCAACAGGCCAGCGCCGACAGCCTGTACTTCAACCGCAAGCAGTCCGGCGGCAATAACCCGCAAGACAGCCACTTCTGGCAACACAGCGCGGGCTTTGATGTCGGCTGGGAACTGGACTTCTGGGGGCGTTTCAGTCGAGCCATCGAGTCCTCCGATGCCAGTTACTTCGCGGCTCAGGCCAACTATGAAGACGTCCTGGTACTGCTGCGTGCTCAGGTGGCCGATACCTACTTTTCGTTGCGCACCACCGAGGCGCGATTGCGCGTCGCTCGAGAAAACGCCGAGCAGCAAAAGCGCAACTTTGAGATCACCGAAAAACTGTTCAACAGTGGCCAGAGCGCCGAACTCGACGTGCAACAAGCCAAGACCCAATACCTGGGCACCTTGAGCAGCATTCCGGATTTTGAGGCGCAAGTAGTGCGCACCCGTAACGCGCTGGCTGTGCTGATCGGACAGCCCCCCAGCGCCCTGCCCCAATTGCTTGAACACGAGGGACTGATCCCGCTGGTGGACCGAGCCGTGCTGCAAGACGTGCCGGCCAACCTGTTGTTGCGTCGACCGGACGTGCGCGCTGCCGAACTCAATGTCGCGGCCCAGTCGGCTCTGATCGGTGTCGCGCAAACCGACTTCTATCCGTCGCTGACCTTGCTGGGCAGCATCGTCTGGACCACCGATACGTTGAGCGGCACCTCCAACAGCCTGGACCTGATCGGCGGTCCCAGTTTGCGCTGGAACCTGTTTGACCACGGCCAGATCAGCAACAATGTGCGTATACAGGATGCGCGGTTGCAGCAGCTGATTGAGGTTTATCGCGAGAAAGTCCGCCAGGCCGCACGAGAGGCCGATGATGCTGCCAGCAGCTTGATCAAATCGCTGGAACGCGAGCGCATTCTGGGTGAGGCACAGGTCGCCGCCGCGCGTTCGTTGAGCCTGGCCAACACCCAATACCGGGAAGGTTACTCGGACTTCCAGCGCGTGCTGGACGCTCAACGCGCATTGCTCGAACAGCAGGACAATTACCTGCTCAGCCGCAGTAATGCCGTGAGCAACCTGATCGCTCTGTACAAAGCCCTTGGCGGTGGGTGGTACAGCGCCCAGCCGACAGTCGATCAAAACACTCGCCAGCAAATGGAACAACGTACCGACTGGGGCAACCTGCTGAATGAGCCGGCCCCTTCGCAAGCATCCTATCCCGAGCCAGAAGGTTAAAGCCGATGACTGAACCCTCGCCGCCCGTCACTGAGGCGCCCTCCCCCAAGGCATCCGAGCCTGCCGCCGATCCTGCAAAAAAGGGCATCAAATGGGTATTGCTGCTGATCGTCCTGAGCCTGGCCTGGTACTTGTTGGCTGACCGTTTCACACCGTATACGCAACAGGCTCGGGTGGGCGCCTTTGTCATTCCGGTGGCCTCCGAAGTGGCCGGCCGGGTGATCCGTGTGGATGTGCGCAACAACCAGGACGTCAAGGCGGGCGATGTGCTGTTTGAAGTGGACCAGCAGCCCTATCAAATAGCCGTCGACCGCGCACGTGCAGACCTTGAGTCCACACGCCGCCAGATCGGCGCCAGCACCGCTGGCATTGCTTCGGCTCAAGCCAATTTGCGCGCAGCCCAGGCCAATGAACTCAAGGCGCGGCAGGACAATCAGCGTCTTGAAGGTTTGTACCGCGAAGATCCCGGCACCATTTCCGTGCGCTTGCTTGAAGTCTCTCGGGCCAACCGTGAACAGGCTGTCAGCCAGGTCGCCGCAGCCCATGCCGAGGTCCAGCGAGCACGGGAACAGGAAGGCGGCAGCGAGGAAGACAACGCGCTGTTGCGCAGCGCCGCCACGGCGTTGTCAAAAGCCGAACTGGACTTGTCCAACACGCAGATACGCGCACGGTCGGCGGGGCTGATCACCGATCTGCGCACCGATGTCGGACAGTTCGCCACTGCCGGCAGCCCGGTCATGACCCTGATTGCCATCCACGATGTGTGGATCAGCGCGGACATGACCGAAAACAACCTCGGCCTGGTCGAGGTCGGCACCCCTGTTTCGATCGTTCTGGATGCCATGCCGGGGAAGGTTTTCGAGGGTCGTGTGCGCAGTGTCGGCTACGGTGTCAGCGTCGGTCAGAGCACTGCGCCCGGCAGCCTTCCCAGTGTGCAGAACAGCCGCGACTGGCTGCGTCCGGCCCAGCGTTTTCCAGTGATTATCGAGTTTTCCGAGGACTCAAGGAAAACGCTGTTCGCCAGCCGCGCCATCCGTGCCGGTGGGCAGGCTGAAGTGATGGCATTCCCGACTCAAGACAACCCGTTGAACCTGCTCGGTCGTTTGTTCGTGGGACTCATGAGCTGGCTGAGCTATGCCTACTAAGGGCGTGCCTACCCAGCGCACGCCCCGGGTTCAGCGTGCGTTGCGTATGGGCACAGGCACCGCATTGTGCCTGGCGGCCAGCTTCGGCCTGGGCTTGCCGATCCCTTTTCTCGCGCCGGTGCTGGCCGTGTTGCTGTTGGCTTCCCTCAATCGGCCGCTGCCATTGAAGGCTGGATTGATTCTCGCTCTGGCTGCGATGTTAACCACCGGCGTCGGCCTGTTGTTGATTCCGATCCTGCGTTACTACCCGATTACCGGCGTGCTGCTGATTGGCGTCAGTATGTTCCTGGCGTTTGGTTTTGGCCTGCGTGGCGGCAACGCCTTGATCATGACCTTCATGATCATTGGCCTGACGATGATTTCTTCGGCCGGCGTCGCCGAGTTCGATCTGGCGATGATGGTCATCGGTGCCCTGGTCAAGGGGTTGATCCTCGCCGTTCTCGTTGTGGGGATTAGTCACTGGCTGTTTCCCGACCCCGCCAATGCGCCGTCCCCACCCGCCGCCAGCGCTTTGCCGGAGCAAGAAGTGGGCAGAGTTGCACTGCGTGCGACCCTGATTGTCATACCGGCATTCCTGTTGGCCCTGATCGACCCGGCGAGCTATCTGCCGATCATTTTGAAAGCGGTCAGTCTTGGTCAACAGAGTTCGACGACAACGACGCGCAACGCTGCTCATGAATTGCTCGGTTCGACCTTCATGGGCGGGCTGTTGGCTGTTGGGTTCTGGTGCGCGCTCAGCCTGTTTGTGCACTTGTGGATGTTCTTTCTGTGGATGCTGCTGTTCGGCTTGCTGTTGGCGCGCAAGCTCTATGCCCTGAGCCCGACCCGACAAACCCCGGGGTTCTGGCTCAACAGTCTGGTCACGCTGATTATCCTGCTGGGTCAGTCGGTTCAGGACAGCCTCGCCGGGAAAGACGTCTATACCGCCTTCGCCGTGCGCATGGGATTGTTTATCGCCCTCACGCTCTATGCCTGCCTGATGGTTTATCTACTCGATCAGCGGCGGCGTAATCCAGGCGTCAGCCAACCCGATCACTGACGCTCATGGCGTTACCTGATAACCCCGCCCTTGCAGGCAGCCGTGATAGTGCTGTTTCACATCGGCCTCGACCGGCTCGTAAAACTCGTCATGTTGACGTCCAAGTACCTGCGTAGCATCCACCGCAGCACCCTCCGAGGCTGGCGGACTAGAGGTGCTCTGGCTGGCCGTGACGTTGCTGCAATCGTTGATGTCCAGCTGGATTTGTTGCGAACTCTGCCCGTTCAAGGGCACGACCGCTTCTGCCTGAACCGGCGTATAGACCATCGACATGACGGCACACAGGCTGAAAGACGATAACCGACTCATGATGATCTCCGACACGGTCCACTGTGTTTGCGAGCCAGTGTTTGGCTGGGAAGTTCCTGGAACAACGCTCGATAACTGCTGGAAAATCGTCCCAAATGCCAGAACGACCAATTCATCGCCACTTGCGCGACCGTCGTTTCCCCGGCCGTTCGCCTGAGCAATTCGCGGCGCGCGCTGTTGAGCCGACGCAAGCGCAACCAATGCGTGGGAGTCATTGCGGTATACGCCTTGAACGCATGCTGCAACTGACGCAGCGAAACCCCGGCCACCTGAGACAGCTCAAGCAAATTGAGGGTTTCTTCCGGTGTATCGGCGGCCCATTCGGCGACGCGTTTCATGATCGTTCGCTCCTCCGCCCGGCGCTGCAAACCTGCGCGGTCCAGGCACACACAGGCGTTATCGAGGATGTACAAACAGTCCTCCAACAGTTGCTGGGTCAACGCCTCTTTGCTCGGCGGATCCAGCGTCTGCGTCAGCCGCGTCAACGTCCCGCTCAACCAGCGGCTGAACAGTGCGTTCTGACCTGAATTGAGCGGCGACATGAACAAGCCTTCAAGTCGCGCCACGTCCAGGCCATGGCGCTGAACAAATTCCGGACCGAACACCACGGCGATTTCCTGGTAGTTCTCCGGGGTGATCCAGATGTTGCGGCTTTCACCGTTCAGCACGTACAGCGAGTTGTCATTGCGATCGAAACAGAATGCCAGCGCGCCTTCGGGGGCACTGAAATTCTGCTCGACCCGGGTGTTCATCTGCTCCTCGTAAATCTCGACGCCTTGCAAATCCAGATAGCGCACCCGCCCGGCGAAATGCCCCGGGGACATTTGCTGATAGTGCTGCACCCAACCCGGTGTGGCGCGGATTTGCTCGGCCACGTCGGCGGTGTTGAACGCTTGAACCTGTAATGGATTGCACGCTGTCATGGGACGCCTTACGCACTCTTTTGGTGCGCTTTGTGCTTGTTTAAAGTGGATAGATGGAACGCCAAGGCTCACCCAAGATAGTCGTCAACGCGCCACAGGGGAAGTGTTCGGTGGATGAAGCCGCGTCCCTCCCCGGCGTTAATCAAACCAATAATGAGGTTTTTATGAATGCCCCTTTCGATCAGCTGTTCACGTGGCTGAAAGATCACAAGATTACCGAGGTCGAGTGTGTGGTCAGCGACTTGACCGGCATCGCTCGCGGCAAGATTGCACCCACCAACAAATTCCTGCATGAGCGAGGCATGCGCCTGCCGGAAAGTGTGCTGCTGCAAACGGTAACCGGGGACTTTGTTGACGACGACATCTACTACGACCTGCTCGACCCGGCCGACATCGACATGGTCTGCAAGCCCGTCGCCGATGCGGTTTACGTCATTCCATGGGCCATCGAACCCACCGCCATCGTGATCCATGACACGTTCGACAAGTTCGGCAATCCCATCGAACTGTCGCCGCGCAACGTACTGAAAAAAGTCCTGCAGCTCTACACCGACAAAGGCTGGAAGCCGATTGTCGCGCCAGAAATGGAGTTCTACCTGACCCAGCGCTGCGAAGACCCGGACTTGCCGCTCAAAGCGCCACTGGGACGCTCCGGCCGTGCGGAAAGCGGTCGTCAGTCGTTTTCCATCGACGCCGCCAACGAGTTCGATCCACTGTTTGAAGACGTTTATGACTGGTGTGAACTCCAGGGCCTGGACCTCGACACGCTGATCCACGAAGACGGCCCGGCGCAGATGGAAATCAATTTCCGTCACGGCGACGCGCTGGATCTGGCGGACCAGATTACCGTGTTCAAACGCACCCTGCGCGAAGCGGCACTCAAGCACAACGTCACCGCGACCTTCATGGCCAAACCGATCGGCGACGAGCCCGGCAGTGCCATGCACCTGCACCAGAGCGTGGTGGACATTGCCACCGGCCAGCCGATTTTCGCCGATGCCGACGGGCAGATGAGCGAACTGTTCCTGCACCATATCGGCGGCTTGCAAAAATACATTCCCAAAGTGCTGCCGATGTTTGCGCCCAACGTCAATTCGTTCCGCCGCTTCCTGCCCGACACCTCGGCGCCGGTCAACGTTGAATGGGGCGAAGAGAACCGCACCGTTGGCCTGCGCGTACCGACCTCCAGCCCCGACGCCATGCGCGTGGAAAACCGCTTGCCGGGCGCCGATGCCAACCCTTACCTCGCGATTGCCGCGAGCCTTTTGTGCGGTTATCTGGGCATGGTCGAAAAGGTCGAGCCGAGCGCCGCGGTGCAGGGCCGTGCCTACGAGCGACGCAATCTGCGCCTGCCGATCACCATCGAGGACGCACTGACACGCATGGAAGAGTGCGAAACCATCGAGCGTTATCTGGGCAGCAAATTCGTGCGCGGTTACGTCGCGGTCAAGCGGGCCGAACACGAAAACTTCAAGCGCGTGATCAGCTCCTGGGAGCGCGAGTTCCTGCTGCTCAGCGTCTGATCCTGATCGTTCCCATGCTCCGCGTGGGAACGCAGCCCGGGACGCTCTGCGTCCCAGAAGCGGACGCGGAGCGTCCGTCGAGGCATTCCCACGCAGAGCGTGGGAACGATCATCAAGAAACGCCTGAACAAATCCAATAACTCTAAGAGGTGTCGATATGCGTCTACTGAAATCCGTGGTTCCGGCCTCGCTGGCCTTGCTCTTCAGCGTAACTGCACACGCTCAATCAAGTGTGAGCGTCTACAACTGGACCGATTACATCGGTGAGACCACCCTCGCCGACTTCCAGGCAAAAACCGGGACCAAAGTGATCTACGACGTATTCGATTCCAACGAAACCCTGGAGGGTAAACTGCTCGCCGGCCGTACGGGTTATGACGTGGTGGTGCCCTCCAACCATTTCCTCGCACGCCAGGTGAAGGCCGGCGCGTTCCTCAAACTGGATCGCTCGCAACTGCCCAACTGGAAAAACCTCGACCCGAAGCTATTGGCCCTACTGGAAAAAAGCGATCCGGGTAACGAACATTCGGTGCCGTACCTGTGGGGTACCAACGGCATTGGTTACAACGTCGACAAAGTCAAGCAAGTGCTGGGCATCGATCGCATCGATTCCTGGGCGGTGTTTTTCGAGCCAGAGAACCTGAAGAAGCTCAGTCAGTGCGGCGTGTCGATGATGGATTCGGCCGATGAAGTGTTCCCGGCGGTCCTGAACTACATGGGTATGGATCCACGCAGCGAAAACCCCGAGGACTTTAAAAAGGCCGAAGCCAAACTGCTGACCATCCGGCCTTACATCACCTATTTCCATTCGTCCAAATACGTGTCGGACCTGGCCAATGGCGACATTTGCGTTGCGTTCGGCTATTCGGGCGATGTGTTCCAGGCGGCGAACCGTGCCAAGGAAGCGAAGAACGGCGTGAACATCGCCTACGCGATCCCCAAGGAAGGCAGTAACCTCTGGTTCGACCTGTTGGCGATTCCTGCCGACGCCAGCAACCCGAAAGAGGCCCACTCGTTCGTCAACAACCTGCTGGATCCGCAGGTAATCGCCAAGGTCAGCGCCTCGGTGGGTTACGCCAATCCAAACCCGGCGGCCAAGCAATACATGGACCCGGAGCTGGTCAATAATCCAGAGGTCTATCCTCCTCAGGAAGTGCTCGACAAGCTCTACATTTCCACCACCCCGCCCCAGCCGATCATGCGTCTGATGACCCGCTCCTGGAGCAAAGTGAAGTCCAACCAATGAATCAGTACGACAACGAACACGCTCATTCCTATTACGCCGCGTCGGCCAACAGCTTGGCGCCCTACCCCGTGCTGGCTTCCGACCTCACGGCCGATGTCTGCGTGGTGGGCGGCGGCTTTACCGGGGTTAACACCGCGATCGAACTGGCGCAGCGCGGGCTCTCGGTGATTCTGCTGGAAGGCCGGCGGATCGGCTGGGGCGCCAGTGGGCGTAATGGCGGGCAGTTGATCCGCGGCATCGGCCATGACGTCAGCGGTTTCGCCCGATATGTCGGTCAGGACGGCGTGCGCTATTTGGAGCGTGCCGGCATCGAATCGGTGGAACTGGTGGGCAATCGCATCCGTGAGCATGGGATCGATTGCGACCTGCGCTGGGGCTTTTGCGAGCTGGCCAACACCCCGGCGCAGTACGAGGCGTTCAAGGCGGAACTGCAAAACCTTGCCGAACTGGGTTACAGCCATGAAACCCGACTCGTCGGCCCCGAACAGATCCGCCAGCAAGTGGTGGGCTCCGATGTTTATGCCGGCGGCCTGATCGACATGGGGTCGGGTCATTTGCATCCGCTGAATCTGGTGCTTGGCGAAGCGCGCGTTGCCGAATCCCTCGGGGTGCGAATATTCGAACAAAGCCCGGTGCTGGAGTTGATCCATGGCAGCACCGTTCAGATTCGCTGCGCGGGCGGCACGGTGCGCGCCGGTAGTCTGGTGCTGGCCTGCAACGCGCACCTGGAAGAACTCGAACCACACCTGAGCGGCAAGGTGCTACCGGCAGGCAGTTACATCATCGCCACCGAGCCTTTGGCACCTGAGGTTGCCGCACAATTGATCCCGCAGAACCTGGCACTGTGCGACCAGAAAGTCGGCCTCGATTACTACCGGCTCTCGGCGGATCGACGCTTGTTGTTCGGCGGTGCCTGTCATTATTCCGGGCGCGATCCGGGGGATATCGGCGCTTATATGCGGCCAAAAATGCTCAAGGTCTTCCCGCAATTGGCTGATGTGCGCATCGACTATCAATGGGGCGGCATGATCGGCATCACCGCCAACCGCTTTCCCCAGGCCGGACGCTTGAGCCAGTACCCGAACGTGTTCTACGCCCAGGGTTACTCCGGTCATGGCCTGAACGTGACCCATTGGTGCGCACGGTTGCTGGCCGAAGCGATTCATGCCGGGCACAGCAAGGGGCTCGACGTTTTCAGCGCCGTCCCGCACATGACCTTCCCCGGTGGAAAAGCCCTGCGCTCACCGCTGCTGGCCCTCGGCATGTTCTGGTATCGCCTGCGCGAATTGCTCGGCTGAAGGGGGTGCCATCGTGGGTACTGGTTTACTCGCGAGGGCGACATGTCAGCCACTTATTGGTTGAGTGTCAGGCCGTCTTCGCGAGCAAGCCCGCTCCCACAATTGACCG
Source organism: Pseudomonas sp. GW822-FHT02E03 (assembly GCF_058802325.1). NCBI lineage: Bacteria > Pseudomonadati > Pseudomonadota > Gammaproteobacteria > Pseudomonadales > Pseudomonadaceae > Pseudomonas > Pseudomonas sp. GW822-FHT02E03. Next base: position 151,358 of record NZ_JBXAOA010000003.1, read on the forward strand.
AGTTCTCTCAGAGGAATGCGGTCGAATGTGGGAGCGGGCTTGCTCGCGAAGAACGATGACGCGGTCGATCAGACTTTATGTCCCCGTCCTCTTGATCAGTCTTTTAATTTGCTCAATCGCAAGTCACTTCTATATTGAGGGAGTGCTCTGAATTTCCTGCCTCCTGGCGAGTGCGGCCTATGGCTACGACTGACCAACTGATCATCTGCGAGCACTGCGACTGCGTGTATGAAAAAGTCACGCTCGCCAAACATCAGAAAGCCCTGTGTACCTGCTGCGGCGGCGTGCTGCAGCGTTATAACGGACTGTCGGTGGAGCAGCGTCTGGCGTTGGCCTTCACGGCAACGGTGCTGTGGATTTTCGCCAACTTCTATCCCGTCATGAGCATCAGCCTCAAGGGCCTGAAAAACAGTGCGACGCTATGGGATTCGGTATTGGCGTTGAGCCAAGGGCCGATCACCTTTATTGCGCTGGTGGCGGCGATATCCATCATCATCGCGCCGCTTTTTCAACTGGTGTTGCTGATCTGGGTCCTGAGCTTCGCCCTCGTGCATCGGCGCTCGCCAGGCTTCAAGCTGTGCATGCGCTGGCTGGAAACCCTCAGGCCCTGGAGCATGCTCGAGGTTTGTCTGCTGGGGGCAATGGTGGCGGTGTTCAAACTGGCAGGTTTGCTCGATGTAATACCCGGCCTTGGCCTGTTTGCCCTGGCTGTCCTCAGCCTGCTGCTGATCCGCATCGCCGGGCGCGATGTACGTGATTTGTGGGACACCCTATGAACAGGCCACCGCTCGCCAGCGAACTCAACCTGTGCCTGTGCCATAGCTGCGGCCTGGCCTGCGACATCACCGATAACCCTCACGAATGCCCACGCTGCGGCGCGCCCCTGCATGCTCGCAAAACCAATTCATTGACCCGCACTTGGGCCTACTTGCTGACCTCGCTGGTGTTCTATGTCCCGGCCAATCTGCTGCCGGTGATGAACACCAGTCTGTTCGGCAGCGGCTCCGACAGCACCATCATGAGCGGTGTGCTGGAGTTCTGGGCACACGGTGCGTGGGACATTGCCCTGATTATTTTCATCGCCAGCATTGCGGTGCCAGGCATCAAGTTCGTTGCCCTCTCCCTGCTGCTGATCACCGTGCAACGCGGCAGCCTTTGGGCGCGCAAGGAGCGTTCGAAGCTTTACCGTTTCGTCGAGCTGATCGGCTACTGGTCGATGCTCGATGTGATTGTTGTCGCACTGGTCGCCGCCCTGGTGAAATTCCAGGCCCTGGGCGATATTCAACCGCGCCCGGGTATTCTGTTTTTTGGTCTGGTGGTGGTATTCACCATGCTATCTGCCATGAGTTTCGACCCGCGGCTGATTTGGGATAAAGAGCGGGATAACGAGCGGGATAACAAGCGAAACAACCCACCCAACGAGGAGGTCATGGATGAAGTCGCAAGCCACTGATGGGCCGCAAGACCCCTGCCAGGCCAGTATCAAGACCCGTCGCTTCAGCGTTTCGCTGGTGTGGATTGTGCCGATCGTTGCGGTGCTGGTGGGGATCTCCCTGGTGATACACAGCATGATGCAGGAAGGCCCGACCATCACCGTCACGTTCAAGACAGGTAGCGGTCTTACGGCCAACAAGACCGAGGTCAAATACCGCAGCGTGGTCATCGGCCATGTCTCGGAAGTGAAGCTGAGCAACGATCAAAAAAGCGTTAACGCCACGATCAAACTCGACAAACAGGCTGAGAACTTCACCCGCGAAGATTCGCAATTCTGGGTCGTGCGACCGCGCATTGGTGCCGGCGGCGTCTCGGGCATCGATACCCTGCTGTCAGGCGATTACATTGGTGCCGACATCGGCGTGGCCAATATCCGTTCCAAACACTTCATTGGTCTGGAAAACCCACCGCCCATTACCTATGGCGAGCCGGGCAAGCGCTTCATGCTGCACACCCAGGACCTTGGCTCGCTGGACATCGGCTCCCCCGTCTATTACCGCAAGATTCCAGTCGGGCAAGTGGTGGCGTATGCGCTGAATGCCGACGGCAAAGGGGTGAACATCGAAATTTTCGTGCATTCGCCCAATGACGTCTTCGTCACGCAGAACACCCGATTCTGGAACGCCAGTGGTATCGATGTGAGCGTGGGTGCCAATGGTTTTGCGGTGAGTACCGAATCCCTGTCTTCGTTGTTGGTGGGCGGCATCGCGTTTCGCGCGCCGGAATACAGCCCCAATGATCAGCCGGCCAGCGAGAATAAAGCCTTCGACCTGTTCGAAGACCAGCAAACCGCCCTCGCGCCCCCCTTTGGTAAGGGTCAGTACCTGAGTTTGCGCTTCGATCAGGCACTGCGCGGGCTGAAGATCGATGCGCCTGTGGAGTTCCTCGGCATCGAATTTGGCAGAGTCGTCTCGGTCAATCTGGATTTCGACGCGAAAAAGCGCAGCTTCCCGGTCAATGTCGGCATCGTGATCTACCCGCAACGCCTCGGTCAGGCTCATACCAAAATGCTCGAGGCCTTGAAGCATGACCCGAATGACGAAGCCGCTGGCGTGCGGCTGATGGGCAGCTTCATCGAAAATGGCCTGCGAGCCCAGGCCCGTAGCGGCAATCTGTTGACCGGCCAGCTCTACATCGCGCTCGACTTCTACCCCGACGCAGAGAAAGTCGTGTTCGATCCAACCGCCCGCCCCGTCACCATCCCCACCATTCCTGGCAGCCTCGAGCAGTTGCAGGAAAAACTGGAAAACATGGTCAACAAGATCAACCAGCTACCGATCGATCGCATTGCCGGCAATCTCGACAGCAACCTCGTCGAACTGCGCAAGGGCCTCGTACAGTTCAACGCCAGGACCCTGCCCGGCGTGCAGACCACCTTGGGGGACGTCAGCAAGGCCTTGCAATCGGCCAGTTCGACCTTGGCCGAGGATTCGCCGCAACGGGAGCAGTTGACCCAGACCCTGGACGAACTCGGGCGCATGTCACGCTCCTTGCGTGAACTCTCGGATTACCTGGGCCGGCATCCGGAATCGCTGATTCGCGGTCGTCCCGACAACGCCGCACCGATGGATATGAAGGCGCCACCGCGCAACTGACCACAGGAGCAATACCCATGGCTTTCCCGCTGAAGATCTCGCTGGTCACTGTGCTGTTACTGCTCACCGCTTGCCGCAGCGATCCGATTCAGTTCCATACCCTGACCCCGACCCAACTGAGCGGCGCAAGCGGCGGCGCGGAGATTCAGATTGAAGGCATCACGGTGCCGCCCCAGGTCGATCGGCCGCAGATTGTCATTCGCCAAGGTAACAGTGGCCTGGCGATCCTCGAAACCGAATGGTGGGCGGCGAGTCTGGTGGATGAATTGCGCAGCGCCTTGGTCGATCAACTGGTCACCAGCAATCTGCAACGCAGAGTGTCGTTGCGACTGGACGTGCAGCGCTTTGATTCGATCCCCGGTCAATACGCGTTGATCGATGTCAAATGGCGCCTGCGCAATCTCGGCCCCGGCGATGCTGCGCTGATCACCTGTCGCAGCACGTTGCAGACCCCCGCCGGCCCGAGCATTGATGAGCTGGTGGTCGCCCATCAGAACAATGTGAAACGGTTAGCTGCCGCCATTAGCCAGGCTGCAATCGGATCTTCACGGGGCTGTCCGTCGGTCAAGTAGCCAGTGCGCGGTTTTCCCTCGGTGGCAAAGCACGTAGGATGCCGCCCAACCACCGAGGCTGACCGATGTCCCATACAGGTACCCTTCAGGGTTCAAGCGTAAGAATCCTGATTTATCTTCTGTTCGCGATCCAGCTCATCTCCATGGGCGCGATGGAAATGAGCGGGCCGTTCTGGCCCGTCCATCTGCGTGGGCTGACGTCGTCGGAGTCGGTGTTCAGCTTCGCCAGTATCGCCGTCTACGTCGGGCCGATGCTGGGGATTATGCTGACCAGCGCCTTCTGGGGCCGTATCGGCGACCGGTATGGCCACAAGTTGATGATGATCCGCGCCCTGGCCGGTTTGTCATTGACCCAGCTTGGGCTGGCCCTCTGCAGCGATATCTGGGTGATCCTGCTCCTGCGCTTCTTGCAGGGCGCGTTCGCCGGGTACATCGCCCCGGCCCAGGCTTACGGCGTCAGCATTGAAGCGCCTTCACGCCGGGCGCGGCTGTTTGCAATCCTGCAAATATCCACCAACGTCGGTTCGTTGCTCGGTGCCGTAGTCGGCGGGCTGATCCTCGATTACGCGACCTTCTTCTGGATCAACATCATTGCCTCGGCCCTCTGTGCGATCTGCACCGTGGTGGCGGCCGTGACCTTGCCGGATGTGCCGCCGGTGAAGAAAGCACCGGTGGTGGATGCCACTGCACCGGTCAAGCGTTCACGTAACGTGTGGCAAGGCTCGCCGCTGCTGTCGTTGCTGGGCGTGATGGGAATTTTGTTGCTGGCGCGAATGCTGCCCCAGACTTCGTTCTCGCTGTATGTCAGCTCGGTGTTCGAGGTCCGCAACTCGGTGGTCGGCCTGTGCTATGGCTTACTGGCCTTGGGTTTCATCATCTCGGCGGCGCCGTGGTCGCGCTACTTCGAGCACCGTAGCCAGCAAGACACCCTGCACCGCATCACCTGCATTGTTATCGGTTGCATCGGCCTGACCGCCGTGGCCGGCATCACCCGCAACCCGGTGGTGTTTGTCATTGCCTACTTCGTGTGGGGCGTGCTGCTGGGGGCGACGACGCCGGTGCTGATGGCACTGATCTCGAAAACCGCCGACAGCTCACAGCAGGGTTACGTGCTGGGGATTGCCCAAAGTACCGCGCAATTCGCCTCCATCGCGGGCATCTCGGCCGGTGGTTTGCTCAGCCAGGTCTATGGTTTGCAATACACCTACCTGTTTGTTTGCCTGGCCTACGTAGTCGCGCTGATTCCGATTGTCGCCTTGCGCTATTGGCCAGTGGTGATGCAACCGAGCCAGGTCCCTCCCGGCGATTGATCCTGAAGGCGCCTCTTGCGCCGCAGGGTCACAGTCAACTAGCATTGGGAATACTTCTCAATCGCTAAAAATTATCATCCATGAGCGATACCCTGCCCGCAACTCACAACAATCACCTGCGCATGATCGAAGCCCTGTACAGCGGCCATCATGGCTGGCTGTATGCCACGCTGCGCAAAAAACTGGGCAACGCCATGGATGCGGCCGATCTTGCACAGGACACCTTTACTCGCATACTCGCTTCCCGGGTCGCGGTCATTGAGCAGCCTCGGGCTTACCTGAGCTGCGTGGCCAAGGGCATTCTGGTCAATTGGTATCAGCGCAAGGCGCTCGAACGCGCCTACCTGGACGCCTTGGCGTTGCTGCCCACGCCCGAAGCGCCCTCCCCCGAACTGCGCTTCATGGTGCTGGAAACCCTGCACGAAATCGACGCGATGCTCGATTCCCTGCCGCCGCTGGTGAAGCGTACGTTCTTGCTGTCGCAGATCGGCGGGTTGAAGTACGAGGACATCGCCGCGCAACTGGGCGTCTCGCTGATTACCGTCAAGCGCTACATGAAGCAGGCTTTCGTGCAATGCCTGATGCTGGTGGAATGAATGTCGACTCGCCACAGTGACGCGCAAATCGATCCGCGAATTCTCGAAGAAGCCGCCGAATGGCTGATGCGTCTGAGCGAAAGCGACTTCAACGAAACCCAGCGTGCCGAATGGGAGTGCTGGCGCGTCAGCAGCCCCGAGCGCCATCGCGCCTGGGCTCGTGCGCAATTGCTGCAAAGCAAGCTCGGCGGGCTGCCGCCGTCACTGGCGATGTCGACGCTGGATCGCCCAAGCAACCCTGAACGACGCACCGCGCTGGCAAAACTGGCGACTATCCTCGCGGTACTGCCCACCGGCTGGGGCAGTTGGAAACTGCTGGAGTCGCAACAATGGACGGCCGACTATCGGACTGCCGTGGGCCAACGTCGTGAAATGACCCTGGCCGACGGTTCGCACATCACCTTGAATACCGACACCGCCATCGATGTGCTGTTCGACACCAACCAGCGACTGATCAACTTGCGCGAAGGTGAAATTCTGGTGCAGACCGTGCCGGATGTATTGCCCCTGGCCAGACCTTTTCTGGTCAGCACCCGTCAGGGGCGCATGCAGGCCTTGGGCACACGGTTTACCGTTCGCCAATGGCAGACCCGCACCCACCTTGCCGTGCTGGACGGCGCGGTCAGAGTCGAGTTGCCCCGTGACAGTCACGTCGCCCCATTGATCGTCAATGCCGGGCAACGCACCGACTTTTCCGCGCAAGCCTTTGGCCGGTTGAACCCGGTGGACAGCGCCGTCAGCGCCTGGGCTCAAGGCATGTTGATGGCTGACAACGTACGTCTGGCCGACTTCCTCGCCGAACTGGCGCGCTATCGCAAAGGCTTCGTACGCTGCGACCCGGCCATTGCCGATCTGCGCATTTCCGGCGCCTTCCCCATCAGCGACACACAACGCACCCTGAACATGCTCGTGCAGACGTACCCAGTAATCGCCACCGGGCATTTAAGCGGCTATTGGGTCACGCTTTCTCCCGCCTGAGCTCGCAAAAAAATATTGCGGCGCGGGTGATACTTTTTTTGATCTCGACTGGCTAGGGAAGGAAGAACTTCTCAACCTCGTCGAAAGGGTCATCACTCCATGTTCGTTGCACGCCCTCAGTGTTCGGATCGCTCGTTGAAACTGGCTGTCCGTAGCGCGTTGCTAAGCCTTGCCCTGACCGGTGCCGTCAGCCCGACAGCCTCGGCCGCCGCGCCGGTACAGCTGGATGCCGCAGCTACCCGCGCCTACAACATTGCACCGGGGCCATTGGGTGCAACGTTGTCGAGATTTGCCGTGGACGCCGGCATTGCCCTGTCATTTCAGCCCTCGATGACCGAAGGCCTGACCAGCCCGGGCCTGTCGGGCACTTACTCGACGCAGGAAGCGCTCAGCCGATTGCTGGCCGGCAGCGGGCTGGAAATCGTCTCGCGCAATGACGGCAGCTATACCCTGGCACCGCGTCCGGCCGACAGTGCAGGCGGGTTGACCCTTGACGAAACCACGGTCAACGGCATCGACGCTCGCACCAATAGCCTGCCGCCAGCTTATCCAGGCGGTCAGGTCGCCCGCGGTGGGCGCCTCGGCATGCTGGGCAACAAAGATGTAATGGACGCGCCCTTCAGCGTCAGCAACTACACCTCGGCACTGATGAAGGATCAGCAGGCGGTTACCGTGGCCGATGTGCTGGAGCGCGACTCCTCGGTGCGTTCCACGGGCCAGACCGGTGGCATCGTCGATTCCTTCTTCATCCGCGGCTTCCCGGTGGGTGAAGGCAATCTCGGTGAGTTGGCGTTCGACGGCGTGTACGGCGTGGCCCCCAACTATCGGGTATTCACCGAGTACGCCGAACGCATCGAAGTGATCAAAGGCCCTGGCGCCCTGCTCTACGGCATGTCACCCAACAGCGGCGTCGGTGGCGTAATCAACGTGGTGCCCAAGCGCTCTCTCGATGAAGACCTGACCCGGTTCACCGCCAGTTACGCCATGAACTCGCAGATCGGCGGGCACATCGACGTCAGTCGGCGCTTCGGTGAGGAACGCCAGTTCGGCGTGCGCATCAACGGCAGCACCCAGCAAGGCGACACCGCCATCGACGATCAATCCCGTGACGTCGATATCGGTTCGATCTCGCTGGATTATCAGGGTGACCGCCTGCGCACCACCCTGGACCTGATCAGCCAGAAGGAACAATTCGACGCCGCGTCACGACCGTTCCTCGTTGCTTCCGGCGTGGAGATTCCGTCCGCAGCCAATGGCCGTACTAACGTCAGCCAGGACTGGGGTTGGTCTGAAACCCGTGATAAATCCGCCTTGCTCGGCGCCGAGTACGACCTCAACGACACCCTGACCGTGTTCGCCCACGCTGGCGGCGGCAAGTCGGATGTCGCGCGGATGTCCGACCAGACCCCGACCATCCTCAACAGCGCTGGCGATACGCGCTCGGTCCCCGGCTATTACAAATTCGAAGTCGAGCGCTACACCGTCGATGCCGGTGCCCGCGTGCGCTTCGACACGGGCCCGATCAGCCACAGCACCACCGTGCAAGTCACCCGTTACCGTGACGAGTTGTCCAGGGGCATCAACTCCGGCCCGGCGGTTCTGTCGAACATGTATCACCCGGTCGACCGTCCGAAACCATCGATTGCCAGCCCCGATGCGCTGAAAGTCTCCGAGACCGAACTGTCCGGCGTGGCCCTGGCCGACACCCTGTCGATGATGGACGAACGTTTGCAGGTCACCCTCGGCTTGCGCAAACAGAATATCCAGTCCGATAACTACAACACCGCCGGCGCGGTCACCACCTCGTACGATGAAAGCGAAACCACGCCGCTGTTCGGGGTGGTGGTCAAACCCTGGGATCACGTTTCGTTCTACTACAACTACATCGAAGGCTTGAGCAAAGGCGACATTGCGCCTGCCACGGCCTCGAACTCGGGCGAGATCTTCGCACCTTACATCTCCCGGCAACAGGAGGTCGGGGTCAAGGTCGACTACGGCACCTTCACCTCTACACTCGCCCTGTTCCAGATCAAGAAGCCCAGCGGCGAACTGGCCAACGGCGTGTTCTCGGTGCAAGGCGAGCAACGCAACCGTGGCGTCGAGTTGAACGTGTTCGGTGAAATCGCCCAAGGCACGCGCCTGCTCGGTGGCGTGACCCTGCTCGACGCCGAACTGACCAAAACCGGCACCGCCGCCAATCGCGGCAATAAACCGGTGGGTGTGCCCGAGGTTCAGGCCAACCTCTGGGCCGAATGGGACACCCCGTGGGTCGAAGGTTTGACGCTGACCAGCGGCGCGATCTACACCGGCAGCCAATACGTGAACCAGGCCAACACCCAGGAACTCGACCCATGGACTCGCTTCGATGTTGGCGCGCGTTACGCCACCCGCATCGCAGAACGCCCCACCACGTTCCGGGCGACGGTGCAGAACGTGTTCGATCGTGAGTACTGGTCCGGTGTCGCGTCTTACGGCGCTTTCTCCCAAGGTTCGCCGCGCACCCTGCAATTGTCGGCCTCCGTCGATTTCTGAAAACGTTCAGCCCGAGCAGTGGCCTGAGCTGCTGCTGGGGCTGGCCCTGTAAAGGCTTTAACCATGGCATCTGTTTATCGACGCAGCCACGCCTTCGTTGCCCTGCTATTGGCAGGAGTACTGGGCGTGGCGTTGTTTTTTTCACTGTCGCCGCGCAATGCGGTCGCCGCCGCTCAGGACCCTGCAGCAGTCACGGTGACTGACTTGCTGGGCCGCGAGGTCAAGGTGCACCTGCCGGTCAGACGGGTGATTCTCGGCGAAGGTCGACAGCTGTACCTGGTCGCCGCACTGGATACGCAGAACCCGATCGAGCGCATCGTCGGTTGGCGCAAGGACTTGATCCAGTCCGATCCGGACACCTACGGCGCCTACCTGCGCAAATTCCCCGACATCGCAAAGATCCCCACCTTCGGCGGCTTTGAAGACGGCACGTTCGACATCGAGCAAGCGATCTCGCAGCAGCCCGACGTGATCATCCTCAACATCGAAGCCCAACATGCCACTGAAGACGCTCGCTACATCGAGAAACTCGACGCCTTGGGCATCCCGGTGGTTTATGTCGATTTTCGCAACAACCCGATGGACAACACCGAACCGACCATGCGCCTGTTCGGCAAGCTGTTCGGCAAGGAAGCGCGTGCCGACGCGTTCATCGATTTTCGCAACCAGCAGATCCGCCGCGTCACCGACGTCATCAAGGCCAGTCAAGCGCCGCGCCCGAACGTGTTCATCGAGCGTATCGGCGGTTACACCGACGACTGTTGCCTGAGTTTCGGCAATGAGAACTTCGGTCGTTTCGTCGAGATGGCCGGCGGCAACAACATCGCCAAAGGCATCATTGCGGGCACCTTCGGCCAGTTGAACCCTGAACAGGTAATCGTCGCCAACCCGGATCACGTGGTCGTGACCAGTGCCAACTGGGAAGCCTTCGCGCCCAGTGGGCGTTGGGTCGGCGTCGGCCCGGGCGCCGACCTCACAGAGGCCCGACGCAAACTGGCCTGGTACACCCAGCGCCCGGCATATGCCGGGATCAAGGCTCAGGACACTCAGGCGTTTCATGCGATCTGGCACCAGTTCTACAACAGCCCTTACCAATTCGTGGCCATCCAGCAACTCGCCAAATGGTTTCACCCGACACTGTTTGCCGACCTCGATCCCGACGCCTCATTTCGCGAACTGCATGAACGATTCCTGCCGGTACCGTACGAGTCGGGTTACTTCGTCAGCCTGAAGGAGAGCCGTCAATGAGTTCTCTGGGTGAAGTACAGATCGTGCAGCGCGATACCTACCGCCAATTGGTGCTGCGCAAACGGCTGATCCTCGCGGCGTTGGTGGTGTTGCTGGTGTGCAGCGTGTTGCTGGATCTGGCCCTGGGCCCCGCCAGTTACAGCTTGAGCGAAGTGCTCAATGCGCTGTTTTCACCGGACACCGCATCGGCGCAAGTGCGGGTGGTGATGTGGGAAATCCGTCTGCCGGTGGCGCTGATGGCGGTGGCGGTCGGCGCGGCGTTGTCGCTGGCCGGCGCGCAGATGCAGACCATCCTCAACAACCCCCTCGCCAGTCCTTTCACCTTGGGCATTTCTGCCGCCGCCAGTTTCGGCGCGGCCATGGGCCTGGCCTTCGGCGTGGCGTTGTTCCCGCTGGCGGCGCAGTACATGGTGCCGGTGAATGCCTTCATCATGGCGATGCTTTCCGCCCTGCTGATCCACTTCCTGAGCATGCGCCGTGGCGTGACGGCGGAAACCATCGTGCTGCTCGGCATTGCGCTGGTGTTCACCTTCAATGCGCTGCTGGCGCTGGTGCAATTCTTCGCCACCGAACAAGCGGTCGCGGCGGTGGTGTTCTGGACCATGGGCAGCCTGACCAAAGCCACCTGGCCAAAACTCGGGGTGATCTGCCTGGTAATCCTGATCACCCTGCCGATTTTCGCCAAACGCGCCTGGGCTTTGACCGCCCTGCGCCTGGGTGATGACAAGGCCGCGAGTTTCGGGATCAACGTGCGCAGCCTGCGCTTTCAGACGCTGATCATGGTCAGTCTGCTCGCCTCGTTTCCGGTGGCATTTGTCGGCACCATCGGCTTTATCGGCCTGGTCGGGCCGCATATCGCGCGGATGCTGATTGGCGAAGATCAGCGCTTCTTTTTACCCGCCTCGCTGTTGACCGGCTCGCTGATCCTGTCCGCCAGTTCGGTCGTCAGTAAAACCCTGATCCCGGGCGCGATATTTCCCATTGGCGTGGTCACCTCGTTGATTGGCGTGCCGTTCTTCATATTTCTGATTCTCAGCGGGAAGAAAAACTCATGGTGAAGATCCAGCTTGAGAACCTCGGCGCCCGCTACGGCCAGCGCGAGATCATTTGCGGCGTGACCACCGCGACCTTCTCCGGTGGCCAGGTGGTCGCCGTGGTCGGGCCGAACGCGGCGGGCAAGTCGACCCTGTTCAAGCGCATCGCCGGGCTGATCGATGGGCCAGGCCAAGTCATTTTGCAAGACTCAAAAAAGGGCTCACAAGGCATCAGCTACATGCCGCAAGGCCTGAACGCCAGCGCCCGCCTGACGGTTTACGAGTCAGTATTGCTGGCGCGCAAACAACTGACGCCTGGCTGGGTCGTGCACGACGACGAGTTGAGATTGGTGGACGATATCCTTGGCGCGCTGGGGATCACCGAGCTGTCTTTCCGTAACCTCGGCGAACTCAGTGGCGGCCAGCAACAACTGGTGTCGATTGCACAAACCCTGGTGCGCGAGCCGGAAATCCTGCTGATGGACGAACCGACCAGCGCCCTCGACATGCATCGGCAGGTGCAAGTGCTGAACTTCATGCGGGCATTGGCGCGCAAACGCGAGGTGATTGTGTTCATCGCGATCCACGACCTGAATCAGGCCCTGCGCTTTGCCGATCAGGTGCTGGTCATCGCCAACGGTACCAGCCACGGCAGCGGGCCCAGCGATGAAGTGATCACTGAGCAGATGCTACGCGAGGTCTACAAAGTCAAAGCGCGGATCGAGAAATGCAGCCGTGCCCAAAGCCACATTCTGATCGACGATATCGTCTGAAACCCGCCGTCAAAGGTCGAAGCGGTCCACTGCCCGACGGCGTTCATTGTCGTCGCGCACATCATAATTGGCCGTGGTCTGGATGTTGCTGTGGTGGGCCAGTTTCTGCGCGATCGACAGGTCGTGCTCTTCAATCACTCGGGTGATGAATGACCGCCTGAAATCGTGCGGCATGATTTTCACCCCGACTTGCGCACCGCGTTGCCGGGCAATGTAGTAGATCGCATGCTTGGTGATGCGCTCGCGGGTAATGTGGCTGCCACGGCGGATGCGGTTGAACAGGAACGGATCATCCGTCTCGCCCTCCTTTAACTGCGAACGCCGCAACTCCAGCCACGCATCCAGTTTGGCGAAGGCCCAGGCTGGCGCGTACTTGATCAGCTGTTTGTTGCCCTTGGCGGTGACGCACAGGCTGCGCTCGGTGAAATCCACCTGGGCGAGATCCAGATTCACCGATTCCGATTTGCGCATCCCGGAACCGTACAGAATCCCGATGATTGCCGCATCCCGTAGCCCTTGTGGCCGAGGATCGGCGGCGCAGACCTCCATCAAGTCGCGAATCAACGTGCGCTTGAGGTTGCGCCCCTGGGACAGCCGCGTGCCGGCAATGCCTTTGACCGAACGCATTTTCAGCAGATGCTCCTGACTGATCAGGCTCATGCGCCACGCTTCGTTCATCACCCCGCGCACCGCATTAACGTAGAGCGACGAGGTATTGGGCGCGTAGCCGTCTTCGCGCAAGGTCGCCACCAGTGCAACGACATCCTCGGGCTGCAGTTGATGCCAGGGAATCTCTTCGATGTTCATGTCTTCGAAGTCCAGACGGTCGGCGGCGTCCTGCAATACATAACGCATGGTCAACTGGCTGGACGGTGCCAGACGCGCCAGGTACAGGGTTAACGGGTTGGCTTTTGAAGCGATGGATTCAGTAGCAGGTAAGTCAATCAATGAAACGGCCTTGAAATGAATAAAGTTCAACAAAACAACTGAACAATGAAATGTACTTAATATAAAAACGAGGAACTCCTGTCAGGCTATTACTTGCATTCGACCAGCCCGAGGGGCCGTCACGCTGCCGGTCATGGTCGAAAAAGTCAATTGATGGCTTCTTGGCTTATCGCCAATCATTCCGGTCCATTACGCTGGCGCGGCGTTCGACCTCGATCGGCTCTACACACTGGCCAACAAACATGGCCTCGCCAATGCCAAACGTCTGCTTGACTGGATATCAACGGGTGTGACGAGCGAGACCATTATGCTGGCCGGCGCCGCTTCAGCCCTGGCCTGACCTGGCACGTGAAAACGCCCCGACGTGGCGTTATACAACACGATAGGCGAATTGAAATATGACCTCGCCTATGCTGATTCAGTGAAGCAGCGGGTCGACCCGGACAAGGTGCAACAGTGGATGCGCGAAGCCCGCCAGAGTGGTTCGGTCGGCGTGGTGATGCGGGTCAAGGGCGATGGCGAGCTGCAAGAAATCGAACGACTGCCCAAGGATGGCAAACGTTATGAACAAGGCAACCTGGTGATTCTGATCTTTCCTCAGGGGGTGTCATGAGCCTGCTGCTCGTATTGGCTGCCTGCCTGCTGACCTGCCTGGGCCAAATCGCCCAGAAGTACGCCGTGGAAAGTTGGCGCGGCAAGACATCAGGCTGGGGCGAGAAACTGCATTCGCCGTGGCTGTGGCTGGCGCTCGCCTCTCTGGGCTTGGGCTTGCTGGTCTGGCTACTGGTGTTGCAGCGCCTCGAAGTCGGCGTCGCCTATCCCATGCTCAGCCTGAATTTTGTGTTGATCACCCTGGTCGCCCGCTTCGTCTTTCACGAAACCATCGACCGCCGTCACTGGCTGGGCGTGGCGCTGGTGATCGCTGGCGTGGTGCTGCTGGGGCAACACGCATGAGCCTGCGTCGCGGACTCGCCTTCGCCCTGGGCAGCGTGATGTTGGGCAGCGCCGCACAGTTGGGCATGCGCTGGAGCATGACCCGTTTGCCCCATCCCGAACAATTGGTACCCGCCCTGAGCAACGGCAGCGTCGATATGTTCGCCGTGGCCGTCGTGCTGGCCGCCATCCTTGCCTATGCCGTGTCGATGTTCACCTGGCTCGCCGCCCTGCGGGATTTGCCCCTGGGGCGGGCGTATTCACTGCTGAGCATCAGCTACGCGCTGGTGTACGTGCTGGCCGCCAGCCTGCCGCTGTTCAACGAATCCTTCAGCCTTTCGAAAACCCTGGGGGTGGCGTTGGTCATCCTCGGTGTCATCACCATCAATTCTCGACCTGCTCACGCGCCCACAATCAGGAGAGCTCCATGAAAATCAGCGTATTTGGTAGCGGTTATGTCGGCCTGGTGCAAGCTGCCGTCCTGGCTGAAGTCGGCCACGACGTGGTGTGCATGGACATTGACGAGAAGAAGGTTGCGCTGCTGCAACAAGGCCACGTCAGCATCTTCGAACCGGGGCTGGCCAGCCTGGTGCGCGAAAGCCTGGAAGCCAAACGTTTGCAGTTCACCACCGACGAAAAATTCGCGGTGCAACATGGCCAGGTGCTGTTCATCGCCGTCGGCACGCCATCCCGGGACGATGGTTCAGCGGACCTGCGCCACGTGCTGTCGGTGGGTGAAGCGGTGGCGCGTCACCGTGAACAACCGGTGATTCTGGTGGAGAAATCCACGGTGCCGGTGGGCACGGGCGATACGCTGCGCGCGCATATCGACAAGTGCCTGCTCAAGGTCGGTCGACTGCTGCAGTTCGATATCGTCTCCAACCCCGAATTTCTCAAGGAAGGTTCGGCCGTGGCCGATTGCCGGCGCCCGGACCGTATCATCATCGGCTGTGAACGCGATGACGTGCGCGATGTGATGCGCGATCTCTACGCCCCGTTCAACCGTAACCATGACCGCATCATGTTCATGGACCTGCGCAGCGCCGAGCTGACCAAATACGCCGCCAACTGCATGCTGGCGACCAAGATCAGTTTCATCAACCAGATCGCCGAGCTGGCCGAACACCTGGGCGCCGACATCGAATCGGTGCGGCTGGGCATCGGCGCCGATTCACGCATCGGTTATCACTTCATCTATCCCGGCTGTGGTTACGGTGGCTCGTGTTTCCCCAAGGACATGCGCGCGCTGATTCACAGTGCCGAAGCGGCCCATTGCTCCAGCGACCTGCTGCAAGCAGTGGAAGCCATCAACCAGCGACAGAAACACAAACTGTTCGAACGCATCAACGCCTTCTACAAGGGCGACTTGCGCGGCAGAACCTTCGCCGTGTGGGGCCTGGCCTTCAAACCCAACACCGACGACATGCGCGATGCGCCGAGCCGGGTACTGCTGGAGTCGCTGTGGGCTGCCGGGGCCTATGTGCGGGCGTTCGACCCGGAGGCCATGCAGGAAACCCAACACCTTTACCCTGACGAATCGAAGCTGATGCTCATGGGTACGCCAGAATCGGTGCTCGCGGGTGCGGACGCACTGATCATCTGCACCGAATGGCAGCAGTTCAAGGCGCCGGACTTCAACCTGATTCAGCAACGGCTTAACGCTCCGGTGATCTTCGACGGGCGCAACCTGTACGACGCCGAACGCCTGGCCCGCAGTGGCTTCCTGTACTTCCCGATGGGCCGTGGCGAATCACGCAACCTGCCGATTCCTCATCAGCAATGGCCAGCGGCCTCGGTCGTGGCGTGACGCGCCCATCTTCCAGCCCCCCTTTGCAGGAGCTGCCGAAGGTTGCGATCTTCTGACGGCTTTGAAGTTGCTGAAGATCAAGATCAAAGGGTCGCAGCCTGCGGCAGCTCCTACATGAACTCGGTGTACGCAGTCTTGTCCTGGGCGCTGGCCGCTAGTTGCTGTTAACGGCACTGGAAGACGAGAACTCCACGGTCTGACTTTGACTACGTTTCACGACTTGCCCTGGAATGAATCGTTTTATCGGCAACTCGGTTTTGAAACTTTGAGCCGGACTGAAATCGGCCCACGTTTAACGGCGGTGTTGAACAATGAAAGCAACCACGGTTTGCCGGGGGAGCGACGCTGTGCGATGCGCTTGACGCTGCGTTAGCGTCAAAACGACGCCTTCAAATCCACCCCCAACGCCTGGGCAAATGCCTTTACCAGCGGACTACGCACAGTGTTGTGACGCAGGATCAAATTGAACGGCGTGACGATGTTGATCAGCTCCGGTCGCACCGCCCGAAACTGTCCCTGAGCCACCAGGGTTGCCGCGTAATGCTCGGGCAGAAAGCCGACGAAACGGCCGGTCTTGACCAGCAGCGCTACGGCTTCCACTTGAGTCGCCGAGGCAGAAAAGCTGTCGTAGCGGGCAAAATTCAGTTTGTCTCGATGGATCGCGTAACGGTGGTTGATGCACTCGTAATCCTGCAGCACATTGCTGCCCATCTCCGCCTCCGGCACCGAGAACAGCGGATGGCCGACAGCGCAATACACGTACGAGCGTTCTTCATAAAGCGGGAAGTAATCGAACTCCTCTCTTTTCTGATAAACCGGCACGATCCCGGCCACTAACCGCCCCTCGACGACGCCCCTTTCCACCTCATCTAACTGAGACGCCTGAAGTTGAAACCTTACTTTCGGCGACTCTTCATTTATTTTTCTTAGCGCCGCAACTAACGGTGAATTATCGTCGGTAATCGTATTATCAATAACACCCACCCCAAGGTCGCCAATAAGTTCATTCTGCGCCGAACTAAGCCGGTCACGAAAGTTGTCGACCGAGGCAAATAAATCGATTGACGCCTGGTACACCAGACGCCCTTCTTCGGTCAGGTGAAAACCTTCCCGCCCTCGGGTACACAGGCGCATGCCGATGCGAATCTCGAGGTCGGATATCTGTTTGCTGATGGCCGCCAGGCCCACATTCAGCTCATTCTGCGCTGCACTGAAGCCGCCAGCCTCGACCACAGCCTTGAATACTTTGAGCAGTTTGAAGTCCAGACCGCTGAGGGCCAGCGGTGCCCGATGTACCGATTTTGGCGGCGGGTTTCCGGAATTGGAAAGTGGGGTTTCCATAATGCTTATTTACCTCTGGCGCCCTATTCAACAATCTGTGTCCAACAACAAAAACAGTGCTGGCTAATAATAATGAACACAGAAAACAAGGCTTGGCAACCGTTAATAAATCCCGCCGATCAGTGCCAACTCACTGATTTCGAACTATTAAAAGCTGACACTTCGATCAGCTCTCGCCATTTAGCAACTGCGCTTTTCCCCTGCCCTTGAATTTGATTGAGCCGAACCACGCCCGAATGATTTTCGGCGGGTGTTTCAGGCTCGGCATACCGATTTCAATTCGCTTTACGACGAGGAAAACAACAATGTCTCAAACCACCGACCGTCTCTGGGGTGCCCGCTTCAAGAGCGGCCCGTCCGAAGCCCTGGCGGCCCTGTCCCGTTGCCCCGAGCGCTACTTTCGCCTCACCCCGTATGACCTCGCCGGATCCAAGGCGCATGCCCGGGAATTGCAGCGCGCAGGGCTTCTGAGCGAGCAGGAAACCCAGACCATGCTCGACGCCCTGGAGCGTATCGGTGATGACTTCCGTGCCGGCAGCATCGCGCCGACGCTGGATGACGAAGACGTCCACACGTTCATCGAGCGCCTGCTGACCGAACGCCTCGGCGCACTGGGCGGCAAGCTGCGCGCCGGCCGCTCGCGCAACGACCAGACCGCCAACGACCTGCGGCTGTTCCTGCGTGATCACGTGCGCACCCTGGCCGTCGAAGTGCTGGCCTTGCAACAAGCGCTGGTGGATCAGGCCGAGCAACACATCGAGAGCATCTGCCCGGGTTTCACCCATCTGCAACAGGCCCAGCCAATCGTCTTTGCTCACCACTTGCTGGCCCACGCCCAATCGATGCTGCGTGACGTGCAGCGCCTGGTGGATTGGGATGTACGCACCTCGCTGTCGCCACTCGGCGCGGCGGCCATGGCCGGTTCCGCTATCGCGCGTCTGCCGCAGCAGTCGGCCAAGGAAATGGGCTACAGCGGCGTGTGTGAAAACTCCATTGACGCGGTGGCCAGCCGCGATCACGTTGCCGAGTTCCTGTTTATCGCCAGCATGCTGGGGATCAACATTTCCCGCCTCGCCGAAGAATTCTGCCTGTGGTCGTCGCGGCAATTTCGCTGGGTCGCGCTGGACGATGCCTACGCCACCGGCAGTTCGATCATGCCGCAGAAGAAAAACCCGGACATCGCCGAACTGGCTCGGGGCAAGGCCGGTCGCCTGATCGGTAACCTGACCGGTTTGCTGTCGACCCTCAAATCCCTGCCGCTGTCCTACAACCGCGACTTGAGTGAAGACAAGAACGGCGTGCTCGACAGCGTCGACACGCTGCTGCTGGTGCTGCCGGCCATGGCTGGAATGGTCGCGACCATGAAGGTCAACGTCGAAGAACTGCGTCGTCAGGCCCCGCTGGGGTTCACCCTCGCTACCGAAGTGGCCGACTGGCTGGCGGTGCGCGGCGTGCCGTTCAAGGAAGCACACGAAATCACCGGCGCACTGGTCCAGGCCTGTGAGAAACATGAGATCGAATTGTGGGAAGCATCCCCGGCGCTGCTGGCCGAGATCGATTCGCGCCTCAAACCTGAAGTGCGCGACAGCCTGACGCTGGAAGCCGCCATCGCCGCCCGCAGCGGCTGGGGTGGCACCGCGCCGCAACAGGTGCGCGAGCAGATCGGCCGACTGAAAACCGCCCTCGCCGCCCAGCAGCAATGGACCGAGAACTATCAGGGCTTTCGCCTTTAAGTCAGAGCACAAAACCTGTGGGAGCGGGCTTGCCCGCGATGAGGCCATCACATCCACATTTTTGTTGACTGACAGTCCGCTATCGCGGGCAAGCCCGCTCCCACAGGGACTGTGCTGACCTGAAATATCAGAGTACGGAGAACCAACATGAGCCAGACTCAGGCAGAACGACTCCAGGCGGAGCGCAAACTGGCGGAAAACCAGTTCGATATCACGCAGTACCAGCATGTACCACGGCGTTACTACGGGCGGATTTTCTTCGCCACGGTGATCGTGATTGCGATTGTCGGTCTGGTACGGGCCTTCGCCGAAGGCAAGATCGAATGGTCGTACATCGGCCAGTTCCTTACCTCACAGGCCATTATGTGGGGCTTGCTCAACACCATCGTCATGGCGGTGCTGGCGATGGCGCTGGGCATCGTGTTCGGGGTGATCACGGCGATCATGCGCATGTCGGCCAACCCGATCCTGCGCTATGTGGCGCTGACCTACACCTGGCTGTTTCGCGGTACGCCGCTGATTCTGCAGCTGCTGCTGTGGTTTAACCTGGCGCTGATTTTCCCCACCATCGGCATCCCCGGCCTGTTCGAAATGGACACCGTGAGCTTGATGACGCCCTTCGCCGCCGCCCTCCTCGGCTTGAGCATCAACCAGGGCGCCTACACCGCCGAAGTGGTGCGCGCCGGTCTGCTCTCGGTCGACACCGGGCAGTACGAAGCTGCCAAGTCGATCGGCATGCCACGCCTGCAAGCCTTGCGCCGGATAATCCTGCCCCAGGCCATGCGGATCATCATTCCGCCGGTGGGCAACGAGTTCATCGGCATGGTGAAAATGACCTCCCTGGCGAGCGTCATCCAGTACTCGGAACTGCTCTACAACGCCCAGAACATCTACTACGCCAACGCCCGCGTGATGGAGCTGCTGATCGTCGCCGGTATCTGGTACCTGGCCACCGTCACTGTTCTGTCCTTTGGTCAAAGCCGTCTGGAGCGTCGTTTCGCTCGCGGCGCCGGCAAGCGTTCTTGAGGAGCCCCACATGAGAAGCATCGTCAAGGCCGTGAGCCTGAACAAGTACTACGACCATTTCCACGCACTCAAGGACATCAACATCGAGGTCGAGCAAGGCGAAGTGCTGTGCATCATCGGCCCGTCCGGCTCTGGCAAGAGCACCCTGCTGCGCTGCGTGAATCAGCTGGAAAAAATCGACAAGGGCGGCCTGTGGGTCGACGGCGAACTGGTGGGTTACCGCATCGTCGGCAACAAGTTGCACGAACTCAACGAGTCGCAGATCGCCCGTCAGCGCCTGGCGACCGGCATGGTGTTCCAGCGTTTCAACCTGTTCCCGCACATGACTGTGCTGCAAAACATCATCGAAGGGCCATGCCAGGTGCTCAAGCGTTCGCCCAAAGAGGCGCACGAAGAAGCCTTGGAATTGCTCGCTCGCGTCGGCCTGGCCGACAAACGCAACAGCTACCCGATCGAACTGTCGGGTGGTCAGCAACAACGAGTGGCGATTGCCCGCGCGTTGGCCATGCGCCCCAAGCTGATGCTGTTCGATGAACCCACTTCGGCACTCGACCCGGAACTGGTCGGAGAGGTGCTGTCGGTGATGCGCGATCTGGCGCAGACCGGCATGACCATGATCGTCGTCACCCATGAACTGGGCTTCGCTCGCGAGGTTTCCAACCGCATGGTGTTCATGGACGAAGGACAGATCGTGGAGGCTGGAAGCCCCGAAGAAATACTAATAAGTCCGCAAAACCCACGCACCCAAAGCTTCATTTCTGCCGTTCGAACCTAAGCGCCAGCCTCGCAAATCAAGAGCTGCGTAATAACACTCATAAGAGAACGACCATGAAGAACATAGTTATCCCAGCAGTACTCGCAGGCGTTATGGCTTCCAGCTTCACCTGGGCCGCCGAACTACCGGCCAGCATCAAGGACAAGGGCGAGGTCGTGGTAGCGATCATGCCGAACTACCCGCCGATGGATTTCAAGGACCCGGCCACCAACACCCTGACCGGCCTCGACGTTGACCTGGGCAATGCCTTGGCCGAGCGGCTGGGCGTGAAGATCAAATGGCAGGAAACCGGCTTCGAACAAATGATCAACGCACTGACCACCGACCGTGTCGACATGGTGATGTCGGGCATGACCGACACCGCTGAGCGTCAGGCCAGCGTGACCTTTGTCGACTACTTCACCAGCGGCCCGCAGTTCTACACCTTGCAGAAAAACAAGGACACGAACGAGATCATCGACCTGTGCGGCAAGAAAGTCGGCACCAGCCGCCGCACCACCTTCCCGGCGGAAATCGCCGAGTGGAGCAAGGCCAATTGCGAAGCCGCCGGCAAGCCTGCGATCAACGTGATCGGCACCGAGGGCTCGGCCGACGCCCGCGCGCAACTGCGTCAGAGCCGTATCGACGCGGCCATGCAAGGCAGCGAAACCCTGCCGTACCTCAAGACCCAGGAAAAGGACATGTACAAAACCGTGGGCCTGCCAATTTCCAAGCAGTTCACCGGTTTGGGCGTGAGCAAGAAAAAGCCTGAGCTGAGTGAAGCGGTGAAAGTGGCGATGCAGAGCATGGTCGATGACGGCAGCTACCAGGCGATCCTGAAGAAGTGGGACCTGGAATTGGGAGCGATCAAGACAGTGACCATTAACGCCGGCAAGTAATGCTTGCCCGTAGGAGCGAGGCTTGCCCGCGAAGGCGGTCTGTCAGATGACATAGATGTTGAATGTGTCGGCTCCATCGCGAGCAGGCTCGCTCCCACACTGGATCCGGGTCGATCACAATTTTGTGGCCAACCGAAAAACCTGTGGGAGCGGGCTTGCCCGCGATGGCGGTCTATCAGGTGACATGGATGTTGAATGTGCCGACCTCATCGCGGGCAAGCCCGCTCCCACAGGGTTAGATGTCGATTCACATTCTGGGGGGCAACCTCCAATACCTGTGGGAGCGGGCTTGCCCGCGATGGCGGTCTGTCAGGTGACAGGAATGTTGAATGTGCCGCCCTCATCGCGAGCAAGCCCGCTCCCACAGGGTTCGGTGTGTACTTATAAATAGTTGGAGCATCAAATGTCCTCCTCACCCCAACCCACCTGGCCGGACCAGCACACAGCCTGCCTCGCCCTGGCCTTCGACCTCGATGGCCCGACCGGCGATGCCATGCTCAATGGCTCGATCTGGCGTAAACCCGAGTATTTCGGTTTCGGTGGTTATGGCCCCTATCGGGCGCTGCCGCGGATTCTCGATTTACTGGATGAGTTCCGGATCCCGACCACGTTTTTCGTCCCGGCCTGGGTCGTGGAGAACTGGCCGAAACAGTGCCAGGCAATCGTCGAGCGCGGGCATGAGGTCGCTTACCACGGTTACAAACACGAATCCTTTTACGCCCTGACGCTGGATCAGCAAAAGGACGTGATGCACAAATCCCGCGAGGTGTTCTGGAAGCATCTGAACATCCGCGCCGAAGGTTTTCGCACTCCGTCCGGCGACTGGCGAGCCGAAACGCCGGCCATGCTGGTGGAAGCCGGCGTGACTTATTCCAGCAGCATGCGCGGCGATGATCGGCCATATCTGGTCAACGTGCCGGGCTTCGATACGCCACTGGTGGAAATCCCCGGCCGCTGGGAAATGGACGACTACGCCTCCCTCGCCTACACCCGCGCGCCGGACTTTCCGTCGGGACTGGATCGCACCGCCAGCTACGCGCTGACCCTCGATAACTGGTGCCGCGAATTCGACGGTGCCATGGATGAAGGGTTGTGCCTGACCACCCTGTTCCATCCCAAGATCACCGGCAAACCGGGGCGCATCCTGCTTCTGGAAAAACTCTTCGAACACATGCGCCAACGCGACGACGTCTGGTTCGCCACCTGCCGCGACGTCGCCCACTGGTGGCTGAAGGAGCATCACCATGGCTGATTCCATCGTCTGGCCCAACGGCTACCGCTGCGCCGTGGTGCTGACCGTCGATTACAACGACATCCACGGCATCCTTACCCAGGCGCCGGAAGTCGCCGGGCGCGACAAGACTTTGTCGGTGTGGCGCTACGGCACCCAACGCGGTGTCGAGCGTTTGCTCAAGCTTTTCGAAGAACTGGGTGTTTCCAGCACTTGGTGCATTCCCGGCATCGTCGCCGAGGAAAACCCGCAGCACATCCGAGCGATCCAGGCTGGCGGGCATGAGATTGCCTGCGCCGGGTATCGCCATCAGAACTACGACAAGCTGACGCTGGCCGAGCAAAGCGCCGAGGTCGCCAAGGGTTGCGCGACATTGAGCGCGTTGACCGGTCAGCGTCCGACAGGCTTTCGCATCCCCGCCGGCAACGGTGCGCCGGGTTTCATCGAGGCGTTAAGGGAGCATGGCATCCGCTGGGACTCGTCATGGCGCGGCGATGATTTGCCCTTCGCTCACCCGACGGCACCCGAAGTGATCGAGCTGCCGTTGCACTACGAACTGGAAGACGAACCCTACTTCGCCTTCAACCTCAGCCCGGCGGTGCCGCCGGCGCAATCTCGGATCGCTTCCTACAGCCATACCCTGGGCAATCTGCAAATGGACTTCGCCGGGTTTCACCGGTTCGGGCTGTGTTACGTGCTGCGGCTGCACCCGGAAATCATCGCCACGCCCGGGCGGATCGGCGTGTTGCGCGAATTGCTGCAAAGCATTCAACAACACGATGACGTATGGATCGCCACCGGTGCCGAGGTCGCTCAATGGTGGGCTGAATCGGCAGCGCCCGTGGCCGAGGATCATCCGGCGACCGTGTACGAACGTCATTATCGGGATTACGGCGTATGAAAGATCAAGAGATCGCAGCCTTCGGCAGCGCCTACGATGGGGTGATGCGGATGGAGCGGTTGGCACAGTTTTGTGTGGATACTTGTTTTGAAGATTTACCACCCGCGTTGGTTGCGCAAGCCAGGCGACACATCCTCGACACCTTTGGCGTAACCCTGGCCGGGGCTGGCAGTGATGTGGCGAAGCAGGCGCGTCAGGTTTTCGAGGGTGAGACTGGCAGCACGTTGGTCTGGGGCACCGGTCAGCGCGTCGGCGCAGCGCAGGCCGCCATGCTCAACGGCATCGCCGCACATGCCCTGGAGTTGGACGACACCGGCGGC
Source organism: Pseudomonas sp. GW822-FHT02E03 (assembly GCF_058802325.1). Taxonomy (NCBI): domain Bacteria; kingdom Pseudomonadati; phylum Pseudomonadota; class Gammaproteobacteria; order Pseudomonadales; family Pseudomonadaceae; genus Pseudomonas; species Pseudomonas sp. GW822-FHT02E03. Next base: position 175,383 of record NZ_JBXAOA010000003.1, read on the forward strand.
TGCGATCACTCCGGCGCGGTGGTGCTGCCGGCGGTGATGGCTGCGCTCTCGATGTCGGAGCTATCGGTTTCTGAAGCGTCAGTAAACGGCCGCGAATTGATCACCGCCGTGGTGATCGGCTACGAAATCGGCCGCCGGGTGCTTGAAGCCTGCGGCAGTTATTCGGCCCACAACGGCGCCGGTTGGCACTCCACCGCGACGTGCGGGGTGTTTGGCGCAGCGGCGGCCAGTGCACGGATGCTGGGTCTGGATGCACAGCAAACCCTGGCGGCGCTGGGCATTGCCGGCAGCTTCAGCGGCGGTCTTTGGGCGTTCATTCATGACGGCTCGCAAAGCAAAAAACTCCACAGCGGTCGGGCCGCCGAAGGTGGATTGCTGGCGGCGCGATTTGCGCAACAAGGCATCACCGGGCCGACAAAACTGTTCGATGATGTCTGGGGCGGTTTTCTCAAGACCCTCGCGGCGGATACCGCCGTGCCCGAGGCGCTGGATGCCGAACTGGGCCACGTGTGGAAACTTGCCCGCTGCTCGATCAAACCCTACGCGGCATGCCGGGGGACGCATTCGGCGATCGATGCATTGGGCCTGTTGCTGGATCAATTGCAGGTCAGTGCGGATCAGGTCGAGAGCGTTCAGGTGTCGTTGTGCGGATTTCTTCAGGACATGTGTGGCGGTCAGGACATCAATACCCTGCCGGCGGCGCAAATGAGCCTGCGCTATGCCCTCGCCGCCCGGCTGGTCCATGGGCATTGCCTGTTGGAAGCCTACGACGATGAACAGCGCCACCACCCGCGAATTGCTCACTGGATGTCGCGTATTCACCTTGAAGTCGACCCGCTACTGTCGGAGGATGGCGAGCCTGTGGTCAGCCTGCAGACCGTGGACGGTCGGCACGCGAGCCTGTGCGTTGAGGTGCCACTGGGTGCGCCAGGGAATCCGCTGAGTGATGAGGCGCTGGAGGAGAAGTTCTGCAGTCTGGCTGGGCGGGTTATACCGCAGGAGCAGGCGAAAGGCTTGCTTGAGCAGTTGTGGCGGCTGGATGAGCTGGAATCGGTTCGGGCGCTTGATCGGTGGCTGAGTTGAGTATGGCGTTGTCTGTGCGGGCCTCATCGCGGGCAAGCCCGCTCCCACAGGATCTAGGTGATCCCTGTGGGAGCGGGCTTGCCCGCGATTAGCAGCAACTCGGTATCGCGTCGAACACCACAAAATCTAAAATAAGGACATTTGCCCCACCGTGGCCACTTACTCCCTCGTTATTCGCCGCTTGATGATCGTTTCGCTGACCATCGTCGTCAGCCGCGCCATTACCAGCCCGTTGCTCACCCTGTTTCTGAGCAACAAACTCGGCCTCAACCAACAGGACGTCGGCCTGTTGTTGGGCATCGCGGTGTTCATCGCCACCCTGCTCGCGCTTTACGGCGGTTACATCATCGACCGCCTCGAAAAACGTCGGCTGCTGATTCTGACCATGCTCTCCAGCGCCATCGGTTTCGTGTTGCTGACCTTCGCCGAAAACCTCTACCTGACCACCGCCACCCTGGTGATCACCGAAACTGCCTCGGCGCTGTTCCTGATCGGGTCCAAGGCGATCCTCAGCGAAAACCTGCCCGTGGGCCAGCGCGCCAAGGCCTTTTCGCTGCGCTACACCCTGACCAACATCGGCTACGCCACCGGCCCGATGCTCGGTGTGGTGATCGCCGGGGTGCAGCCGCTGGCGCCGTTCCTGATCGCCGGCGGCATCGCGTTCTTCAGTATTTTCCTGATGAGCGGGATTCCCAAAGACCCGGCCCAGACACCTGCCATCGGCCAGCCCCAGAGTTTTCTCAAAACCCTGATCACCCTGAAGAACGACCGCACGCTGATCATGTTCACCTGTGGCTGCCTGCTCAGCACCGTGGTGCACGGTCGTTTCACCCTGTACCTGTCGCAATACCTGCTGGTCACCCAAGACACCAAACGTGCCCTGGAAACCATGGCTGCCCTGCTCGCCTGCAACGCCATCAGCGTGATCCTGCTGCAATATCAGATCGGACGGTTCCTCAAACGCGAACAACTGCGTTACTGGATTGCTGGCGGCACCAGCCTGTTCATCCTCGGGTTGATCGGTTTCAGCCTGGCTGACAGCCTGGTGAGCTGGTGCGTGGCGATGTTCATCTTCACGCTTGGCGAAATGATCATTTACCCGGCCGAATTTCTGTTCGTCGACACCCTGGCCCCGGAAGAACTGCGCGGCAGCTACTACGGCGCACAGAATCTCGCGGCCCTCGGTGGTGCGCTGAGCCCGGTAATCTGTGGCTATCTGCTGCTGCACACGCCCGCGCCCACCATGTTTTATGCACTGAGTGCGTTGACGGCAATGGGCGGTTTACTGTGCTTCATGAGCGGTCGGCGCGTGGCAATACTGCAAAAATAATGCACTGAAGCAGCATTAATATGAATTTGTCAGCATAAGGAATGATCGGCACACTGTGCGGCGTTCCTCCCCCAATAGTTGGAACCACTTCAAGGGCTTTCTGGGTATCCCAGCTAAGCCTTTTTTTTGCCTGGATTTTTATACGGACCGTTTGCCTCATGTTCGCTCGCTGGTTACCTGCTGCCATCAATACCCGCCCTTCAGAATGGAGCCGCGCCGCCATCGGCATGTCACTGGGCACGATGTTCAGCGTCTGGCTCTGCAGTCAGGTATTCGGCATGCAAGTGGCGCTGCATCTGATCGGGCCACTGGGCGCCTCGGCGGTGCTGTTGTTCGCCGTGTCCTCGGGCGCGCTTGCCCAGCCGTGGTCGATTCTTGGCGGTTACTTGAGTGCCGGGGTGGTCTCGTTGCTGGTCGCTCACGTACTCGGACGCACCCTCGGCAGCGCGTGCCTCGCAGCGGGCATGGCGCTGATTCTGATGTGTTGGTTACGTTGCTTGCACCCACCGGCCGGTGCCTTGGCGTTGCTGATGGTGGTGGCAGACCCGGCGACCATCGCCCTGGAGTGGAAAGCCCTCGGCCCGGTGATGCTCAGTGCCTCGACGATGCTGCTTAGCGCATTGGCGTACAACAATCTGACGCGCATTCGTTACCCAAAACGTCCCGCTGAACCGGCGCCGATGATGCCCGTACCCGACAGCCAGGCGATCACTGCCGCGGATCTGAAACTGGCCCTCGCCGACATGGAGGCCTTCTACGACGTCACCCCTGAAGACCTCGAGCAGTTGATCCATGCCAGCGAGTTGCATGCAAGGCGCCGTAGCATCGGTGAAGTGCTGAGCGGCAGAGCCTGACACCTTGTAGCAGCTGCCGAGCCTGCGAGGCTGCGTTCGGCGGCGAAGCCGTCGTGAAGTCAGGCTATGCGGTGTTTCAGGAGAACCGCGTATACAGGATTGACGACTGCTTCGCAGCCGAACGCAGCCTCGCAGGCTCGGCAGCTGCTACAGATCGCATTTCGCCACAGGGTTCACTATGCAGCAGACTGCTGCCGCGCCGGCACTGCCACACTCACCGCGCGCACCGACGACCCGGCACTCAACCCCAACGTTTTCGCCGTCTGCGCATCGACAATCAACGTACCAGCGGCAACGCGTGCGGGAGCAGCGGTAATCCGGCATTCGGCAAACTGGCGGTTGTGGATCAGGTACGTCGCCGCCTGCTCTCCTGGCGTGCCGATGCTCAGTTGCAGCACCTGACTGTCGCGCACCGCGCGGATGTCGCCAGTTGCGCATTCGATCAGCGGCCCGCCGTCAAAGATATCGATGTAATCCCGATGCTCGAACCCTTCTGCCTTGAGCATGCCCAGTGCCGGTTCGGTGTTGGGGTGCACGCGACCGATGACCGCTCGCGCTGCCTCGGGCAACAGGCAAGTCGGCAGCGGAAACTTGGGCATCAGTTCGGCGATGAAGGTTTTGTTGCCAAGGCCCGTGAGGTAGTCGGCGTCAGCGAAATTCATCTTGAAGAAGTGCCGCCCCAGGCCTTCCCAGAACGGTGATACACCCTCTTCATCCGAATAACCGCGCATCTCCGCGATTACCTTGTCACCGAAGTGCTGACGAAATTCCGCCAGAAACAAGAAGCGCGCCTTCGACAACAAACGACCGTTCAGACCGCTGCGGTGATCGGCATGCAAAAACAGCGAGCACAGCTCCGAGTGGCCGGTCATGTCATTGCCCAGGAACAACGTCGGCAGTTGCTGATTGATCCCGAGGTTTTTCGACGCGGCGACAAACAGGCCCAGCCGATAGTTGTACCAAGGCTCACGCATACCGACGGCACCTGCCAACGCGCAGATACCGACCGCTTCTTGCTGGTCGTTCTCCAGCACAAACAGGTAGTCGGCATCGCCGCGCTCGGCCTCGCCTGCAAAGGTTTTCGCCGCCCATTCCAGACGCTGGGTCAAACGCGCCGCATCGGCCGGCAAGGTGGTCAAACCGGTTCCGGCGCTATGGGCCAGGGCTAACAGTGCCGGCAAATCTGCCGGTGTTGCAGGACGGACGATCATCACACTTGCTCCTGGGCAGGTTTGGACTGACGTTTAGATTGACGTTTAGATAGAAAGACTTCGGCCAACATGCAGCGAGCGCTGCCGCCGCCGATGCGTTCGATGGTGTCGATGTTCACCGGCAGCGGCGTGGTGTGGGCTTCGATCAAACGGCGCTGATCGGCATCCAGCGATTGCCAGGCGGTGCGCGACATCACCAGCAAGGGTTCGCCCGCAGCGTTGTGGACTTCCAGCATGTTGCCGGCGAACGATTCCAGCTGCGCCCAGTCCAGCGCGATCACCTTTTTGCCGCTGTCTTCCAGACGTTTACGCAGGGCTAGGCGTTCGCCCGGATGAGTGACGGAGGCCAGGCACGCGATGGCCAGCTGGGTGCCGACACTCATCATCACGTTGGTGTGATAGATCGCCACGCCCTGACGGTCCACCGCATTAAAGGCACACAGCTCGTAACCCAAATGGTCGACCAGTTGATCCAGCGCCCGAGCGTGGGTGCGGGTGGAATAGCCGGCGTAACAAACCCGCTGCTGCCGGTCCAGTACCATGCTGCCGGTGCCTTCGAGGAACACTTCCTGCTGTTCCAGGCTGGACAGGTCCAGCAACTGCTCGACGCGGTATTCGTCCCGCAGCCAGTCGAGCACGCCTTTGTCGCGCTCCAGGCGCCGGTTATGGCCCTGCATCGGGTACAGCACCAACGTGCCGTCAGGGTGGCTGCTCCACCAGTTGTTGGGAAAGATCGAATCGGGGGTATGCGGGGCTTCGAGGTCGTTATGCACCAGCACTTCGACGCCGTGGCTGCGCAGCGCGGCGACGTAGCCGTCGAACTCTTGCAAGGCCTTGAGCTGCACGTCCTCGGACACATCGGCCGGGCGCTGGAAACGGTTGTTCGCCGCCGTGTCCTGATTGAACGAGAAACGTGTCGGGCGAATCATCAAAACGGTATTGGTGGTTTGCATGGGCACAGATTCAATGAGGGTTGAGAGGTGCTCATTGTCTGTTTCGGCGGCGGAAAAACCCGGTTGATAAGGGCTTGGCGGGTGATGGAAATGGCTGAAAATCCGGGATCGTTCAGCCGATTCGGCGAGGGGTGAAAAGCAAAAGATCGCAGCCTTCGACAGCTCCTACGGGATCGGTGTTCATACCCGAAATTGCGGTGAACACGGTCCACGTAGGAGCTGCCGAAGGCTGCGATCTTTTGATCTTGATCTTGCGTGTGCAGGCTATTCCATCGTGGTCTTGACCATCGCCAGTTCCGGATGGCTGACCAGTTTGTCGATGTGCAACTCCGGGTCGTCGAACCAGACTTCAGTCAGCACCCGATAATGCTCCATGTCCCGGCAACGCATGCGCAGGCTGTAGTCGAACGCGCCGCTGATCAAGCGGCATTCCAGCACCTGCGGACAACCGCGAACCTTGGCCTCAAAAGCCTTTTGCGCCGCCCGCCCGCTCTGGTTCGACAGCGCAACCAACACCAGCAGCGACAGGCCCGGCGTCAGTTTTTTTTCGTCGAGAATAGCCCCGTAGCCACGGATAACCCCGAGCTGTTCGAGCTTGCGCACCCGCTCCAGGCACGGCCTGGGCGTGAGGTGTACGCGCTCGGAAAGCTTTTGATAAGTGATGCGCCCTTCGTGGCGCAGCACTTCGATAATGGCCTGATCGATACGATCAAGCACAATCGACAGATCGCGGATATCCGCCATGTACGTCTTGCCTCACTTCAAACGACCCGATAGGAATTGCTGTAAACGTTCACTCTCTGGCCGGTCAAGGATGGTTGCATCACCTTGCTCCTCGACCCGCCCCTGATGCAAGAACAACACCTGGCTGGACACTTGCCGGGCAAAGCCCATTTCGTGGGTCACCATCAACATGGTCCGGCCTTCTTCAGCCAGCGCCTGAATCACCTTCAACACCTCGCCCACCAATTCCGGATCGAGGGCCGAGGTCGGCTCGTCGAACAACAGTATCTCTGGTTCCACGGCCAACGCCCGGGCAATCGCCACACGCTGTTGCTGCCCGCCGGACAGAAACGCCGGGTACTGATCGGCCACCCGTTGCGGTAAACCGACCTTGTCCAGATACGCCCGTGCGCTCTCTTCGGCGGCCTTGCGGCTGACACCCAGCACCCGACACGGCGCCAGTATGATGTTTTCCAGTACGGTCAGATGGCTCCACAAATTGAAATGCTGGAACACCATCGCCAGGCGTGTGCGCAAACGCTGCAACTGTGCCGGGTTGGCGACTCGCATGCCACCCGCGCCCGGGCGAGTGATGACTCGCTCACCGTCCAGCACAATGGCACCCTCGTCCGCCCGCTCCAGAAAGTTGATGCAGCGCAACATGGTGCTTTTACCCGAACCGCTGGCACCGATCATGCTCACCACATCGCCGGCCCGTGCGTTCAACGAGACGCCTTTAAGCACTTCATTGTCACCAAAACGTTTGTACAGATTTTCAACCGTGAGTTTGTACATGCGTAAGTCTCCAGCAGCGCCTGCTTCGGCGCTGCTCTGGATGAAAAGAGGAATTAGTGCGCCGGCCCGAGGAAGCTCAACCAGCGCTTCTCCGCCAGGCGAAACGCGCCGACCAAACCGAACGACAGCGCGAGGTACAGCAGGCCGGCAATGCCGAAGGCCTGAAAAGTCATGAAGGTCGCGGCATTGGCGTCCCGGGCGACTTTGAGAATGTCGGGAATGGTTGCGGTGAATGCCACCGACGTGGCGTGCAACATCAGGATCACTTCGTTGCTGTAATACGGCAGCGCCCGGCGCAATGCCGAAGGCAGGATCAGCCGCAGGTACAGGCGCCAGCCGCTCAAGCCATAGGCATGGGCCGCCTCGATCTCACCGTAGGGAATGCTGCGAATCGCCCCGGCGAAGATTTCCACGGTGTAGGCGCAGGTGTTGAGCGTGAACGCCAGCAAGGTGCAGTTCATCGCATCGCGAAAGAACGCTTCGAGCAGCGGTTGCGAGCGGACCACGGCGATGCCGTAGATCCCGCTGTAGCAAATCAGCAACTGGATATACAGCGGCGTGCCACGAAACACATAAGTAAACAGCTGAACCGGCCAGCGCAGCAGGCCCCAGCGCGAAGTGCGCATGATCGCCAATGGCAACGACAGGAAGAACCCCATCACGATGCTCGCCACCAACAGCCACAAAGTCATCGCCAATCCGGTGAGGCTGTAGCCGTCGCTGAACAGAAAGGGCTTCCAGTATTCGGCAATCAACTCGATCATCGCGCCATCCCCCGTACGCCTTGGTTATAACGCCGCTCGAGCACTCGCAGTACGTAGTTCGACGCGCTGGTGATCAGCAGGTACAGCGCCCCCGCCAGGAGCAGGAAGTCGAGCATGTTAAACGTGCTTTTACCGGCCTCCTGCGCCACCTTGACCAGGTCCGACAAACCGATGATCGACACCAGCGCCGTGGCCTTGAGCAGCACCAGCCAGTTGTTGCCCAGGCTCGGCAAGGCGAACCGCATCATTTGCGGGAACACCACGAAACGAAAACGCTGCCAGCGGTTCAGCCCAAAGCTGGCGGCGGCTTCCTGTTGGCCGCGCGGCACGCTCAGGATCGCCCCGCGAAAGGTCTCGGTGAAGTACGCGCCGTAAATAAAACCGAGGGTGACGACGCCGGCCACAAAGGGGTCGATCTCCATGTAAGGCCAGTCCATGGCTTCGGTCAGGCTGCTCAGCCAGCCCTGCAGGCTGTAGAAAATCAGCAGCATCAGCACCAGGTCCGGCACCCCGCGAATCAGCGTTGTGTAGAAGGTCGCAGGCAGGTTCAACAGTTTCAGCGGCGACAGCTTGGCCGCCGCGCCGAGCAGCCCCAGCGCCATGCTTACCAGCAGCGACAGCGCCGACAATTTTAGGGTGACCCAGGTGCCATGCAGCAACAAAGGGCCATAGCCTTGCAGGGACGAAAGATCGACCCCGATCAGATTCAGGAAGGAATTCACGCCAGTCACCTGTCTTGAGGCGCCCGCTTGCAAGCGCTGCGCCTGTTACCAGGGCGCAGCGCTCGGGGCGCGAGGATCAGTTGTTGTAGAGGTCCAGATCGCCGAAGTGCTTCTGCTGGATCTGTGCGTAGATGCCCTTTTCATGCAGAGCCTTGATGGCGGCATTGAGCATGCCTTTGAGCTCTTCGTTGTCCTTGCGGATGCCGATGGCGATTTCCGATGGCACCAATGGGTCGCTGATGCCTTCGCTGTTCTGGAAGTCCGCCCCTTGGGGAGACGTCAGAAAGCTCATCTGTGCTTGCAGCTTGTCCTGGATCGACGCATCGAGACGCCCGAAAACCAGGTCGGCGTAGACCTGATCCTGATTCTGATAAGCGCGCAGTTTCACCCCGCCCGGCCCCAGTTTGGCCTTGGCGTAGGTTTCCTGAATCGTGCCCTGCATGTAACCGATGGTTTTGCCCCGCAGCGATTCGGCGGTGGGCAACAAGCCGGAATCCTTGCGGGTGACGATGGCGGTCGGCCCGGCATACAGGCGATCGGTGAAGTCGATCTGTTTTTTGCGCGCGTCGGTGACAGTCATCGAGGATTCGATGGCGTCGAACTTGCCCGCCTTCAGGGCCGGGATCAACCCGTCGAAGTCATTGCTGACCCACACGCACTTCAACTTCAGCTCGGCACAGATTGCATTGCCCAAGTCCACGCCAAACCCCTGCACGCCGCCATCGGCGGTGGTGGATTCAAAAGGCGGGTAACTGGGGTTGACGCCGAATCGCAGCTCTTTCCACTCTTTGGCGCTGGCTCCGGTGGAGCAGCACAGCAAAGCCAATGCCGGTAAGGTCAGCCATTTGATGTTCATCTTCTAGAGTCCCGGATTATTTGGATTTATCGCGGCTTGGCGCCTGCGCCGCACCACACTTTTTGACAGGGGCAGAGAGTCGATGCGGCATTCACCGCAGCCGTATTTGTTGTTGTTTTCGACTGGGTCTAATCAGTCGTCGGGGTCAGTCCGTTCCAGGCTCTTGATCGCAAGTGCTTGAAATGGATTGCCAGAATGCCAATTGCCCGGACGGCACGGGTGTCGTAAGTCCCTGTTCAGACAGCTCAAGTGCGCTGAACGAAGGCCTTTAACAGCCGATTCTGTCGTTGATTGGCGGATGGGAGTAAAGATCAGAGGAAAGATCAAAAGATCGCAGCCTTCGGCAGCTCCTACATTGACCGCGTCCACCGCGATTTTCGGTATGAACACCAATCCCGTAGGAGCTGCCGCAGGCTGCGATCTTTTGATCTTGCTCTAAGGTAAAAATGCAGACGGGACCTGCACATATCCCGGTTGTACATCACAAATTTGCACTGATACGATCCAGCATCGCTCGCGCGCGAGCTTCTCTAGAAAGAACAATAAAAGCAGGGAGTTAGTGATGACTGCTCAGGTTTCATCCCCGACAACACAGCCCATGGATGCCACGCAAAACGAAGTGTTGGCCGAGGTTCGCAATCACATCGGTCACCTGACCCTCAATCGCCCCGCCGGCCTCAACGCCATTACCCTGGACATGGTTCGCAGCCTGCAACAGCAGCTCGATGCCTGGGCACAGGATCCGCAGGTGCATGCGGTGGTGTTGCGCGGCGCTGGTGAGAAAGCTTTCTGTGCCGGCGGCGATATTCGCTCGCTGTACGACAGTTTCAAAAGCGGCGACACCCTGCACGAAGACTTCTTCGTCGAGGAATACGCCCTCGACCTCGCCATCCATCACTATCGCAAACCGGTCCTGGCCTTGATGGATGGCTTTGTGCTGGGCGGTGGCATGGGGCTGGTGCAAGGCGCCGATTTGCGGGTGGTCACTGAGCGCAGCCGTCTGGCGATGCCGGAAGTGGCCATCGGTTATTTCCCGGATGTCGGCGGCAGCCATTTTCTGCCGCGCGTTCCCGGTGAACTGGGGATTTACCTCGGTGTCAGCGGCGTGCAAATCCGCGCGGCCGATGCGCTCTATTGCGGCCTGGCCGACTGGTACCTGGAAAGCAACAAGCTGGGCACTCTGGACGAGCAACTCGATCAGCTCCAATGGCACGAAACGCCATTGAAGGATCTTCAAGGTCTGCTGGCGAAACTCGCCGTGCAACAACTGCCGGCGGCACCACTAGCGGCATTGCGGCCGGCCATCGATCACTTCTTCGCCCTGCCCGATGTGCCGAGTATGGTGGAACAACTGCGTGCAGTGACCGTCGCCGATAGCCATGAATGGGCCACGGCCACCGCCGACCTGCTGGAAAGCCGTTCACCGCTGGCCATGGGCGTGACCCTGGAAATGCTGCGGCGCGGTCGGCACCTGAGCCTGGAACAGTGCTTCGCCCTCGAACTGCACCTGGATCGCCAGTGGTTCGAACGCGGCGACCTGATCGAAGGCGTGCGCGCCTTGCTGATCGACAAAGACAAGAACCCGCGCTGGAGCCCGCCGACTCTGCAGGCGCTGGACGCCGGGCACGTGGCGAGTTTTTTCACCGGGTTCGACCCAAGCTGGAGCTGAGCCATGCACGATATCGAATTGAGCGAAGAGCAAGTGATGATCCGCGACATGGCCCGGGATTTTGCCCGCGGCGAAATCGCGCCCCATGCACAAGCCTGGGAAAAGGCCGGCTGGATCGATGATGGTCTGGTGGCGAAAATGGGTGAACTGGGTCTGCTGGGCATGGTGGTGCCCGAGGAATGGGGCGGCACTTATGTCGACTACGTCGCCTACGCCTTGGCGGTGGAAGAGATTTCCGCCGGTGACGGCGCCACCGGTGCGCTGATGAGCATCCACAACTCCGTGGGTTGCGGGCCGGTGCTCAACTACGGCACCGAAGAACAGAAACAGCAATGGTTGCCGGACCTCGCCAGCGGCCAGGCCATCGGCTGCTTCTGCCTCACCGAACCCCAGGCCGGGTCCGAAGCGCATAACCTGCGCACCCGCGCCGAATTGCGCGACGGCCAGTGGGTGATCAACGGCGCCAAGCAATTCGTCAGCAATGGCAAACGGGCGAAACTGGCGATTGTGTTTGCCGTGACCGATCCGGAGCTGGGCAAGCGCGGCATTTCGGCGTTCCTGGTGCCGACCGAAACTGCGGGTTTCATTGTCGACCGCAGTGAACACAAGATGGGCATCCGTGCTTCCGATACCTGCGCCGTGACCCTGAACAATTGCACCGTTCCCGAGGCCAATCTGCTGGGCGAACGCGGTAAAGGCCTGGCCATCGCCCTCTCCAACCTCGAAGGCGGCCGCATCGGCATCGCCGCGCAAGCCTTGGGCATCGCCCGCGCAGCGTTCGAAGCGGCGCTCGCTTATGCGCGGGATAGGGTGCAGTTCGACAAGCCGATCATCGAGCACCAAAGCATCGCCAATATGCTGGCCGACATGCACACCCGTCTGAATGCTGCACGTTTGCTGATCCTGCACGCCGCGCGGTTGCGCAGTGCCGGCAAGCCGTGTCTGTCGGAGGCTTCACAGGCCAAGCTGTTTGCATCGGAGATGGCCGAGAAGGTCTGCTCGTCGGCGATACAGATTCATGGCGGGTATGGGTATCTGGAGGATTACCCGGTGGAGCGTTACTACCGGGATGCGCGGATCACGCAGATTTATGAAGGGTCGAGCGAGATACAGCGGATGGTGATTGCCCGGGAGCTCAAGCACTACCTGGTCTAGAGAGTCGCCGCAGACATGATCGTTCCCACGCTCCGTGTGGGAATGCAGCCCGGGACGCTCCGCGTCCCATCAAAAGCCGAACGCGGAGCGTCCGTTGAGGCATTCCCACGCAGAGCGTGGGAACGATCAGTGTGGGTTACTTGCCGACGAACTCCGCCTCCCGCTTGGCAATAAACGCCGCCATCCCTTCTTTCTGATCCTGCGTCGCAAACGCCGCATGGAACACCCGACGCTCAAAACGCACGCCTTCCGACAGGCTGACTTCAAACGCGCGGTTAACGCTTTCCTTGATCATCATCGCAATCGGCAGCGACTTCTTCGCAATCAGCGCCGCGACTTTCAGCGCTTCGTCCACGAGCTCATCCGCCGGCACGATGCGCGCAACGATGCCGCAACGCTCCGCTTCCACCGCATCGATCAAACGCCCGCTCAGGCACATTTCCATGGCCTTGGCCTTGCCCACTGCGCGAGTCAGGCGCTGAGTGCCGCCCATGCCCGGCAGCACGCCGAGGTTGATCTCCGGCTGACCGAATTTGGCGTTGTCGCCCGCCAGAATGAAGTCGCACATCAACGCCAGTTCACAACCACCGCCCAAAGCGAAACCGTTGACCGCGGCGATGATCGGCTTGCGGCGATTGGCCACGCGATCGCTGTCGCTGAACAGGTCATCGAGGTAGATCTGCGGATACGTCAGCTCGGCCATTTCCTTGATGTCGGCACCGGCGGCGAAGGCTTTTTTCGAGCCGGTCAGCACGATGCAACCGATGTTCGAATCGGCTTCCAGGCCATCGAGGGCGTGGTTCAGTTCGCTGACAATTTGCGCATTCAACGCGTTCAACGCTTGCGGACGGTTGAGGGTGATCAGGCCGACGCGGCCGTGGGTTTCCAACAAAATCGTTTCGTAGTTCATAGGTGGATTCCTTCTCAAAGATTGCGCGAAATGACCATGCGCTGAATATCGCTGGTGCCTTCGTAGATCTGGCACACCCGCACGTCGCGGTAGATCCGCTCCAGCGGGAAGTCGTTCAGGTAACCGTAACCGCCAAGGGTTTGCAACGCCGAGGAGCAGACCTTCTCGGCCATTTCCGAAGCGAACAGCTTGGCCATGGACGCCTCGACCAGCGCCGGTTTACCGCTGTCGCGCAATGCCGCCGCGTAATGCACCATCTGCCGGGCCACGGCGATCTGGGTCGCCATGTCTGCCAGCCGGAAGGCTACCGCCTGGTGTTCGATGATCGGCTTGCCGAAGCTCTCGCGTTCACGGGCGTAGTCGCGGGCCGCTTCGAACGCGGCGCGGGCCATGCCCACCGATTGCGAGGCGATGCCGACACGGCCGCCTTCGAGGTTGGCCAGGGCGATCTTGTAGCCTTCGCCCTCCTCGCCCAGTCGATTGGCCACCGGGACTTTCACATCCTCGAAGAGGATCTGGCAGGTATCGGAGGCGTGCTGGCCGAGTTTGTCTTCGACTCGCGCGACTTTATAGCCCGGCGAATCGGTCGGCACGATCAGCGCCGTGATCCCGCGCTTGCCGGCACTCGGGTCAGTCACCGCAAACACAATCACCACCCCGGCGTTTTGCCCTGAGGTGATGAATTGCTTGCAGCCGTTGAGCACGTAGTGATCGCCGTCCAGCCGGGCACGGGTTTTCAGGCTGCTCGCATCGGAGCCCGCTTGCGGTTCGGTCAGGGCAAACGCACCGAGCATTGCGCCGCTAGCGAGAGGCTTGAGGAAGCGTTCTTTCTGATCGTCGTTGCCGAACTTGAGGATCGGCACGCAACCTACCGAGTTGTGCACGCTCATGATGGTCGAGCAGGCGCCATCGCCGGCAGCGATCTCTTCCAGGGCCATGGCGTAGGCCAGGTAACCGGTGTCGCAACCGCCCCACTGCTCCGGCACCAGCATGCCGAAGAAGCCCAGGCCGGCCATCTCGCCAATAGCTTCCTTGGGGAAGCGATGTTCGCGGTCCCATTCGGCGGCGAACGGTTTCAGCCGTTCCTGGGCAAACTGCCGGGCCGCGTCGCTGATCTGAAGTTGTTCGTCATTGGGAATCATGCCAAGTCCTTAAAAATTTGCCTTCGTACAAAATGCCTGTCAGTTGAAACACAGGACCTGTGGGAGCGGGCTTGCCCGCGATAGCGATCTGTCAGGCAACATCCTTGGCGCCTGTAAAACCGTCATCGCGGGCAAGCCCGCTCCCACAAGGATTGGCGTCAGCCCTTAATACAGGCACTCAACAGCCATTGCCGTTGCTTCGCCGCCGCCGATGCAGATCGCTGCAACGCCGCGTTTCAGGCCTTTCTGGCGCAGGGCCGAGAGCAGGGTCACGAGGATCCGCGCACCGGACGCACCAATCGGGTGACCCAACGCGCAGGCACCGCCGTGGACATTGATCTTCTCGTGGGGAATTTCCAGTTTGGTCATGGTCACCAGACTGACCACCGCGAACGCTTCGTTGACTTCGAACAACTCGACTTCGTCCAGCGACCAGCCGGTTTTCTTCATCAGTTTCTTGATCGCGCCTACCGGTGCCACCGGGAACAGCCCCGGCGTGTCGGCAAACGCGGCGTGACCATGAATCACCGCCAGCGGTTTCAGGCCTTGTTTCTCGGCTTCGGAACGGCGCATCAACACCAATGCCGCCGCGCCGTCGGAGATCGAACTAGAGTTCGCCGCCGTCACCGTGCCGCCATCGCGGAACGCCGGTTTCAGCGAGGCGATCTTGTCCAGTTTGGCTTTCGGCGGCTGTTCGTCATGGCTGATCAGCACCTGCTCTTTGCCGACGGTCACGGTGAGCGGCACGATCTCGGCGTTGAAGCTGCCGTCCTTGATCGCCTGTTGAGCGCGGGTGGTCGAAGCAATGGCAAACGCGTCCTGAGCTTCACGGGTAAAGCCGTTGGTTTCAGCGCAATCCTCGGCAAAGGTGCCCATCAGGCGACCCTTGTCGTAGGCATCTTCCAGGCCGTCGAGGAACATGTGATCAAGCACCCGGCCGTGGCCCATGCGGTAACCGCTGCGGGCGCGGTCCAGCAGGAATGGCGCGTTGGACATGCTTTCCATGCCCCCGGCGACGACCACATCGGCACTGCCGGCGATCAGCATGTCGTGGGCCAGAATCGTGGCTTCCATGCCCGAACCACACATCTTGTTCAGTGTCGTGCAACGGGTCGATTTATCCAGTCCGGCGCCCAGTGCCGCTTGCCGCGCCGGCGCCTGCCCGAGACCGGCAGAGAGCACGCAGCCGAACAGCACTTCTTCTACGGATTCAGGAGCAATACCGGCACGCTCAACGGCAGCACGAATCGCCGCGGCGCCCAGCTGCGGTGCGGTCAGGCTTTTCAGTTCGCCCTGGAAACCGCCCATCGGGGTGCGGACGGCGCTGACAATAACAATCGGATCGTTGGAAAGTGTCATGTCTAATCCTCCTTATTTGGCGGCCATGCGCAAGGCACCGTCGAGACGGATCACCTCGCCGTTGAGCATGCTGTTTTCTATGATATGCCTGACCAGCGCGGCGTACTCGCTCGCCTTGCCCAGGCGCGGTGGGAATGGCACGCCAGCGGCCAAGGACTCGCGCACTTCAGGGGTCATTCCGGCCATCATCGGCGTTTCGAAAATGCCTGGTGCGATGGTCATCACGCGGATGCCGAAGCGCGCCAGTTCACGGGCGGCGGGCAAGGTCAGGCTGACGATCGCGCCTTTCGACGCCGAATACGCGGCCTGACCGATCTGGCCGTCGAAGGCTGCGGCCGACGCGGTGTTGATGATCACGCCACGCTCACCGTCTTCGTCAGCTTCGGTTTCGGCAATCGCCGTCGCCGCCAGACGCAGCATGTTGAAGCTGCCGATCAAGTTGACGTTGATCACCTGGCTGAAACTGTCCAGTGCATGAGGACCGTTCTTGCCGAGGATCTTCTCGCCACGCACGATGCCAGCGCAATTGACCAGACCATTGAGGCCGCCAAACGCTTTGACCGTCGCCTGCACCGCCGCTTGCGCAGCCGCTTCATTGCTGATGTCGGCCACCACGCTTTGCGCGCCCAAACGTGCAGCCTGGGCCGCGACGGCTTCAGCGTTCATGTCCACCAGCATCACCTTGGCACCGGCAGCCACCAGCATTTCAGCGGTGGCGGCACCGAGGCCGGACGCGCCGCCGGTGACGAGAAAAACCTTGTTTTCGATCTGCATCATTGTTTCCTTGGATTCAAGCTGAAACGTTCTTCGCGGTGGCCTCTTGAGCCTTGGCGATTTCCTGGTTGCGCAAGATAAAGCGCTGCAATTTGCCGCTTGGGGTTTTCGGCAACTCGCTGACAAATTCAATTTCTCGGGGGTACGCGTGCGCCGCCAGACGCTTGCGCACGTGTTGGCGCAACTCTTCGGCGAGTGCAGGTTCGGCACGGTATTGCGGGCTGAGCACGACGAAGGCTTTGACCAGCTCGGTGCGTTCTGGATCGGGCTTGCCGATCACCGCCGCTTCGACCACCGCCGGGTGTTCGATCAGCGCGCTTTCCACGTCGAACGGGCCAACGCGGTAGCCGGAGGTGGTGATCACATCGTCGCTGCGGCCGACGAAGCTGATGCTGCCGTCCGGGTTCCACTCGACGGTGTCGCCGCTCAGGTAATAGTTGCCGACGAAGGCCTTGGTCGGTGCGCCTTCGTAACCGCCGAACCAGCACATCGGCGACTGGGTCCGGTCGATGGCCAGAATGCCTGGCTGGCCGACGCCCAGTTCTTTGTATTCGTCGTCGAGCACCACGATGCGGTGGCCCGGCGAGGCAAAACCGGCAGCGCCGACGTGTACCGGATGATCGAGGCCGTGGTGATTGCACAACACCATGCCCAGTTCGGTCTGGCCGTAATGGTCGTGGATCACCACGCCAAGGTTATCGGCGAACCAGCGAATCACTTCCGGGTTCAGCGGTTCGCCGGCGCTGCTGACGATGCGCAGCTTGCCCTTGATCGAGCGGGCAAACTCGTCCCCACCGGCAATCAGCAAGCGGTAGGCGGTCGGCGAACCGGTGAGGTTGGTGATCCCGTATTTGTTGATCACCCGGCAGGTGCTTTCGAGGGTGAACGGGCCATCGTAAAAGGTGATCGGATGCCCCATCGCCATGGGCCCGGTGACGCCGAAATAGATGCCGTAGGCCCAGCCCGGATCGGCGACGTTCCAGAATGCGTCTTCAGGGCGCAGGTCCACCGCGTCACGGGTGTAACTCTGGAACGCGACGATCGCTTTGAGCGGCACCGACAGCGCTTTCGACGGGCCCGTGGTGCCCGAGGTGAACATCAACAGGAACGGGTCTTCGCCGGTCAGTAATACCGGTTCGCATTCGGAAGAATAATTGGCCAGTTCGGCCCAGAAACTGAAATCGCCACGCACGATGCCCTGGCCCTTGGGGCCGCCAACGGTGACGATGGTCGGGCAGTCGGCCACTTCAGCGAGTTTCGGGCGATTGACGGCGTCGGTTACTACGACTGCGGCGCCGGAGCTATTGAGGCGATGTTCGATGGCTTTCGGGCCGAAGGCGGTAAACAGCGGCTGATAGACCGCGCCGATGCGCCAGGTGGCGAACACGGTGATCAGTAATTCGATGTTGCGTGGCAAGAGGCCGGCGACTTTATCGCCCTTCTTCACGCCCTGGGCCAGCAGGAAATTGGCAAACCGCGCGGCTTTGTCCTGCAAGTCGCTGAAAGTGTAAGTCGCGCTGGCGCCATCGCGACCTTCCCAGAACAGCGCGATGCGTCCCGGCAAGGCATGCCGGTCGCAACACTCGACGCAGGCATTGAGCGCGCTCAACGACCCTGTGAGCGCGGCATCGACGGTGTGCTGATAATTGAACTGTGACGTAGCAGACAAGTAATCGCGCATTGCCAGAATCCCTGTGTATTTTTATTAGGTTGGGGGAACCGTAAATAACAGGGAAATACTCGCTCTGCGCGGGGAGCGGGACAATGGTCAAAGTTATCAAGTTGTGTGACTGGTTTGGCCAAGGTCACTACCTACCTCGTTCCCACGCTCCGCGTGGGAATGCAGCCCGGGACGCAGAGCGTCCCAGAAGCGGACGCAGAGCGTCCATTGAGGCATTCCCACGCAGAGCGTGGGAACGATCGATCAAATCCGGATTAGTTGGCTTCGTTAAGAATCAAACTCCGATAATGCCCCGGATTAGACCCCGACCACTTGCGAAACGCCTTGTAGAACGAGCTGGTATCGGCAAACCCCAAACGGGTGGCGATTTCGGCGAAGCTGATGGCAGGCTCGGCCAGCCAGACGATGGCCAGTTCCTTGCGCACACTGTCCTTGAGCCCCTGATAGGTCTGGCCCTCTTCAGCCAGGCGCCTACGCAGGGTCGAGGCCGACATGCACAGTTGCTGCGCCAGCGCCTCGGTTTCCGGCCAGTGTTCGGCGGGCAGTTGCCGCAGATCGTGTTTGATCCGACTGGCCAGGCTCTCGGGATCGCGGTACTTGACCAGAATGTTCGCTGGCGCATGGGCGAGGAATCGCTTCAGTTCTTCAGGGCTGCGCTTGATCGGCAAATCCAGGCAGTCAGCCGAGAAAATCATCCGCGTGCGCGGCCGGTCGAACCGCAGGTTCTCGGAGAACATCACCCGGTAGTCGTCACAAAAATCCGGCGCCGGGCAACGCAACTCGATGGCCAGGATCGGAATCCGCCGCCCTGCCAGCCAGCAGGCAACGCCGTGCACGATCATCCAGTAAGTGAAATAGGTGAAGGCGCGACGCGGGTCTTCGTCGTCCTCCAGCAGGACGATTTCCGCCAGGCTTTGCTGACGCACCAGTTGCGCGGGCAGGCGCTCGAGCATCAACGACAGAAAGCTCAGGCCCGAGGTCAGCCCGGCAGCCAGGCTTGGCTGAACCATCGAGCAACGACACAGAAACTCCAGGCTGCCGGACTTGAGCTTGCGCGGGTCCATGCCAAAAAACTCATCGTCCCCGCGCCGTGCCAGCAAGCGCCACAGCCTTGCATAAGCAGTGGCCGGAACACGGGCGTCGCTGGTTTGCAGCAGCGCAGGATCGATGCCGACCTTGTTCAACACCTCTGCGGTGGCAGCGCCCGGGGCACAACTTTGCAACAGCGCTTCACGCACCAGTTGAATGGCGATGGTGTCTTTTTCCGACATTGACCGAGGCAAGCCTTGTTCTTGTTTGAGTGGTGAGCATATTAGCGCAGCCACCCGCCCGGCGCAGATCCCTGTGGGCAGCCTAGATCCCTGTGGGAGCGGGCTTGCTCGCGAAGGCATTATCACCGGCGACACACCTTCGACGCCGGGTTGAACCTCACAAAATCCGATACAACAACCGCTCGATCCGTACCCGACTCACTCGCTTGAGAAACTTGGCAACCCCCGCCGGATAATCCGGCAGCGCTTCCAGATCCTGATACCGCTCGATGCGGCGGGTGTGCTGGAAAATCTCCGTTAGCTCATTGCCACGTGGCTCCAGCAATTCACCTTTCGGATCATCGATCAGCAACGCGTTTTCCAGGTCGAGACGGAATGCACGCGGGTTGAGGTTGTTGCCGGTCAGCAAGGTGTAGCGCTGATCGATCCACATGCCCTTCAGGTGATAGGTGTTGTCGCCATCCTTCCACAAATGCAGGTTCAGCATGCCACTGTCGATGCTGCGCTGATGGCGCTTGGCGAAGCGTCGCAGGCTGATTTCGTAAAGGTATGGCAGCGCCGCGATCACCTTGAACGGCTCGCTCGGTGGAATGTAGAAATCGTTGGCGGTTTTGTCGCCGACGATGATGTCGATCTTCACCCCCCGCGCCAGCGCCCGATTGATTTCCCGGGTCACCGCCAGTGGCAGGTTGAAGTACGGCGTGCAGATGGTCAGCTGATGTTGCGCACTGGCGATCAGCTCGCAAATTACCCGACTCAACGGGTTGTTCTTGCCCACACCGAGCAATGGACTGACCGATAAACCACCCTTCGCCGTGCTGCCCGTCGTGGTGTCGTATGCCGCGTGCTTGAGACGGCTGCGCAAGTCGCCAATGTCGTGACGCAAGCTGCGGGTGGTCGGCAGGTTCGGCAGGTCGAGGCGATGCACCGCTTTGGAGGCGATCAGACCGTGCTGAATCAGGTGCTGCATCGAATCGGCCAGCGCGTGATTCTGCAGCAGGTGATAACGGTCGAAGCGGTACTTGTCGAATTTATGCAGGTAAACATTGTTCAGGCTCGCGCCGCTGTAGAGCACGCAATCGTCGATCACGAAGCCCTTCAGATGCAGTACGCCGAACAGCTCGCGGGTCTGCACCGGCACGCCGTACACCGGCACCACGCTTTCGTGGGTGCGGGTCGTTTCCTGATACCAGGCCGCATTGCCCGGCTGCTTGCCGGCACCGATCAAACCGCGCTGAGCGCGCAACCAGTCCACGACCACCACCACGTCCAGTTCCGGGCGCGCCAGTTTGGCGGCGTGCAGGGCATCGAGGATTTCCTGCCCGGCCTCATCCTGTTGCAGGTACAGCGCGACGATATAGATGCGCCGGGTTGCCTGAGCGATTTGTTCCAGCAGGCAACGACGGAACTCGGCGGCGCCAGAGAGGATGGTGACGGCATCGGCGGTCAGCGGAAAACTGCGCAGTTTAGGCAGCAGAGAGCGTTTGAAAAGCGACGGCATAGGGCTCGCAAAAGGGTCGAATCCGAAGAACCCGAGAGCTTACACCATGGATGGGTTTGGGTCTTGTTACTGTCTGTAATGGCCTCTTCGCGAGCAAGCCCGCTCCCACATTTGAAATGCATTCCCCTGTGGGAGCGGGCTTGCTCGCGAAGGCAATTTTATGGGCGCCAAAAATAACCGCTTGACCAAGGAGAACGATCATTCTACTGTTAGCCACATGAACGAAATCACTAGCAACGACACACGCGACATCATTCTGGATGTCACCGAAAAGTTGATCTACAAAAGTGGCATCGCTGCCACCGGCATGGATCTTCTGGTGAAAACCGCCGGCGTCTCCAGAAAAAGTATTTACCGCTACTTCGCCAACAAGGAGGAGCTCACCGTCGCGGCCTTGCAACGCCGCGATGTGCGCTGGATGCATTGGTACCGAAGCGAAGTCGGCAAGGCCGAGAGCCCGGCCGACCGGCTGCTCAACCTGTTTACCGTGCTCAAGACCTGGTTCGCCTCCGAAGGCTTTCGCGGCTGCGCATTCATTAACACCAGCGGCGAAACCGGCGATGCGCAAGACCCGGTTCGCCTGGTCGCCAAAGACCACAAACAGAAACTGCTCGACTACGTGTGCGAGCTGTGTACCGAACATGGCGCAAAAGACCCGGAGACGCTGGCCAAACAGCTGCTGATCCTGATCGACGGTGCCATTACCGTTGCGCTTGTGATGGGTGATCACAGTGCCGCCGATAATGCGCAATGCATGGCGCGAAAGTTATTGGACCTGTAACACTTTTAATAAGCCCGACAACTTGCATGAACGTTAATTTGATAGGGAGACTTTATATGTCTACTGCCGAAGTTCGTCCGCCATTGCCGCCGTTTACCCGTGAATCGGCCATCGAAAAAGTTCGCCTGGCCGAAGATGGCTGGAACTCCCGCGACCCGGAACGGGTGTCTCTTGCCTACACCCTGGACACCCAGTGGCGTAACCGCGCCGAGTTCGCTCACAACCGCGAAGAAGCCAAAGGTTTTCTGACCCGTAAATGGGCCAAGGAATTGGACTATCGGCTGATCAAGGAACTCTGGGCCCATGGCGACAACCGTATCGCTGTACGTTATGCCTACGAATGGCATGACGATTCGGGTAACTGGTTCCGCTCCTACGGTAACGAGAACTGGGAGTTCGACGAGAACGGCATGATGTTCAACCGTTACGCCTGCATCAACGACATGCCGATCAAGGAAAGCGACCGCAAGTTCCACTGGCCGCTGGGCCGCCGGCCGGATGATCACCCGGGCTTGTCTGATCTGGGTCTATAACTTCACCGAGTTCCCATGTGGGAGCGGGCTTGCCCGCGATGGCGATGTCACAGACAACATTTTTGTTGAATGTGAAACCGTCATCGCGGGCAAGCCCGGCTCCCACAGGTTTTTTGGTGTTCACCAAGGATTCGGCGTACCAGAGGCAATTGGCTGATGTGTCGCCTGGGCTGACGTCTTCGCGGGCCAGACCGGTCGCCGCAGAGTCTGGATATGGGTAAGATACCGGCCTTCCCCGCAGCCCATCTTCTGCGCCCTGCCGAATAAGCCCATTCCATGCCTTTCGAACTCAGCGTTGACCTCACTACCCTGGCCGTTCTGGCTCTCGTCGCTTTCATCGCCGGTTTCATCGACGCCATCGCTGGCGGTGGCGGTCTATTGACCACCCCGGCGCTGCTGACCGCCGGCTTGCCGCCGCACTTGGTACTGGGCACCAACAAGCTCAGTTCGACCTTCGGCTCGGCCACCGCCAGTTTCACTTTCTACCGGCGCAAACTGTTTCATCCACGGCAATGGATGCACGCCATTGTCGGCACGCTGGTGGGCGCACTCACCGGTGCCGTGGTCGCTCATTACCTGCCGGCGGAATGGCTGAACAAGATGCTGCCGGTGATCGTTTTCGCCTGCGGTCTGTACCTGTTGTTCGGCGGCACACCAAAGGCGCCGCTGGACAGCGACGCACCGATCAAGAAGAAGTGGCAATCGACTCAAGGCTTCAGCCTCGGCTTCTACGACGGCGTGGCCGGTCCGGGAACGGGAGCGTTCTGGACCGTCAGCAGCCTGCTGCTCTACCCCATCGACCTGGTCAAGGCCAGCGGCGTGGCGCGCAGCATGAACTTCGTCAGCAACATCGCGGCGCTGTCGGTGTTCATATTTTCCGGCCAAGTGGACTGGATCATCGGCCTGAGCATGGGCCTGTCGGTGATGGTCGGCGCCTTCTTCGGCGCGCGCACCGCCATCAGCGGCGGTGCGAAATTCATTCGCCCGGTGTTCATCACCGTGGTGCTCGGCTTGACCGTCCGGTTAGCCTGGCAGCACTGGTTCAGCGTGGCCTAAGCGCCGCGCCACATAGACGTCGATCAGGTAACGGGCAATCGAGCGTGACGCCGGCAACGGCGGCAGCTCGTGCACGTTGAACCACTGGGCGTCTTCGATCTCGTCTTCCTGACAGACAATCTCGCCGCCGGCGTACTCGGCGTGAAAACCAAGCATCATCGAATGCGGGAACGGCCAGCACTGACTGCCCATGTACTGGATGTTCTTGACCTCGATCTGCACCTCTTCGCGGACCTCGCGAATCAGGCAGTCCTCGGCCGACTCACCCGGCTCGGCAAACCCCGCCAACGTACTGTAGACCCCGGCGACAAAACGCGGCGAACGAGCCAGCAGAACCTCGTCGCCACGGGTCACCAGCACGATCATGCTCGGTGAAATGCGCGGATAGTGGCGTATATCGCACGGCTCACAGTACATCGCCCGCTCACGCGGCACCTGGCTCATCACCTGCCCGCAATTGCCGCAAAAACGGTGTTCACGGGCCCAGGTGCCGATTTGCGCGGCGTAGCCGAGCACCTTGTAGACGGTGTGATCGCCCTCGAGCATGAACGCTCGCAGGCCTTTCCAGTTGCAGCCTGGCACATCGCTGTGACTGCGCAACTCCAGCAAGTAGACCGGTTCGCCATCCAGGTGACCGATGCCATGCTCGGCGAGAATCGACAGGTCCTGACGCTTGAGCCATTCGCGTGGAAACAGCGCGCCATTGTCATCGAACAAAAAGCCTTCGGGGCTGCGCGCCACGGCCCAGCCGCCGGGTTGATCGGTGTCCAGTACTGCGGTGGTCCAGCGTGAAGTCATGGTTAATCAATCCAGAAATTCGGGTTTCTGTTTGCTCATATGGGCGGCCATGGCCACGCGCAGATCGGTGGATTGCAGCATGGCGGCGTTCCAGGTGGCGACGTATTCGAGGCCGTCGTCGATGCGATGGTCGCGCATGTAGCTGATCATCTCTTTGGTACCGGTGACCGCAATCGGCGACTTGCCGGCGATCTCGCGGGCAATGCCCATCACGCCTTCAAGCAGGCTGGCGGCATCGCTGTAGACGCGATTGACCAGGCCGATGGACCGCGCTTCGTCGGCGCCAAAGGTGCGACCAGTGTAAGCCAGTTCACGCAGCATGCCGTCACCGATTATCCGTGGCAAGCGTTGCAAAGTGCCTACATCGGCTGCCATGCCGATGTCGATTTCCTTGATGGAAAATTGCGCGTCCTCGGCGGCGTAACGCATGTCGCAGGCCGAGATCAGGTCGATGGCGCCGCCCAGGCAATAACCCTGAATCGCCGCCAGTACAGGTTTGCGGCAGTTGTCGACGGCATTGAAGGACGCTTGCAGCGTGAGGATCGTTCGTCGTAGCAGCCGTGCATTGCGGCTGACGTCCTTGCCCAACTCATTGAGCATACCGGCCATCATCATCAGGTCGATGCCCGAAGAAAAATGCTTGCCGGCACCACTGAGCACCACCACCCGGACTTCATCGGTATCGTCGATCCACTGGAAAATCTCGATGATCTCGCTCCAGAACGCGGCGTTCATCGAATTGATCTTTTCCGGGCGATTGATCTGCACATGGGCGATGTTATCGGCCAATTCGACGCTGAAGGCGGTGTATTGAGACATGGCAGTGATCCTTTACCGGGCAGAATATGAGGCCCGAACTATAACAAGGCATCCGTGCCGGCAGTAAGGCAGCGGTTCGGCCAAATGCGGGACTACTCCGGGTTTTGTGGTGTCTGGACGGGCCTCTTCGCGGGCAAGCCTCGCTCCTACAGGGGAATGGTGTCGGATACATAACCCCGTAGGAGCGAGGCTTGCCCGCGAAGGCCACACCGCCGATCCAACTGCCCTTCACCGCCACAAACGCAGCCATTTCATGAACCCGACTTAGCGCACCAGCAAAGTTATCACTATGCTTGCACCGGACTTTCCAAGGAGGAATCCGCCCATGCCAATCTCTTCACGTGCAGCCTTGCTGGTTATCGACGTACAGAACGACTTCATTCCCGGTGGTCAACTGCCGGTGCCGGAGGGCGACCTGATCGTGCCCTTGATTAACCGACTCGGGCGCCAGTTCAAGCAGGTCATCATTGCCCAGGACTGGCACCCGCCCGGCCATGCCTCATTCGCTTCCAGCCACCCGGGGCGCAAACCTTACGATGTGATTCAGTTGCCTTATGGCGAGCAAACGCTCTGGCCTGAGCATTGCGTACGGGCTACATCCGGCGCCGAGTTCCACGGGGAACTGGACCTGCCCCACGCCCAACTGATCATCCGCAAGGGCTGCAATCCGGACATCGACAGCTATTCGGCGTTTCTGGAAGCGGATCGAACCACGACCACAGGCTTGGCCGGGTATCTTAAAGAGCGCGGCATCGACACGGTCTACATGGTCGGGCTGGCACTGGATTTCTGCGTGATGTTTTCTGCGCTGGACGCGCGGGCGGCGGGGTTCAATGCGTTTGTGGTGATGGATGCGTGTCGGGCGATTGATCTGGATGGATCGCTGGCGGCGGCAATTGACCGGATGCAGGTGGCTGGGGTCGGGTTGATTCCATCAACCGAAATACTCGGCACTTGCGGCTAGTGATGCCCCCTCGCCACAGTTGTAGCAGCTGCCGAGCCTGCGAGGCTGCGTTCGAGGACGAAGTCCTCGCAATCCCGGCGAACACGTTCTTCCTGAAAGAACCGGTTGCCTGATTCTACGACTGCTACGCAGCCGAACGCAGCCTCGCGAGCTCGGCAGCTGCTACGGTCGGATTTCGGCTTGGTTGACCAGCATCAGACCGGGGTCGGCAACCAAAGTCGAAACCGCGCTCCCCCCAGCGGCGAAGCTTGCGCGGTGAGTGTGCCGCCCTGCGCTTCCAGCGCCCGACGGCTGATTGCCAGGCCCAGACCAAACCCGCCTGTGGCGCGATCCCGGCTGCGGTCCAGCCGATAAAACGGCTCGAAAATCCGCTCCCGCTCTTCTTCCGGAATGCCGATGCCATCGTCATCCACCCAGATCTCACAGCCCTTGGGGCACACCTGCACGCCGATCTGAATCCGTTTTTCGCAGTACCGCATGGCGTTGCGCAGCAGGTTCTGGATCGCCCGGGCGGTCAGTCGCGGGTCCAGTGAGAAGCGTTCGAGCTGGCCGTTGAGCAGTACATCGATGACGATTTGCGGTGACTCAAGTTCTTCATCGACGCTGCCCAAAATGCTGTCGATGAACTCATCCAGCGACACATCGACCTGTTCCGGCAGCCGCCCCGGGTTTTGCAAACGGCTGTAAGACAGCAACTCCAGCACCAGCTCATCCAGTTCACGAATGTGCGCGACCAAGCCTTGCAGACGTTCGCGGCTGGTGGCCGGCAAGTCGTCCGACAGCGCCAGGGCCAGGCCGAAATCCAGCCGCGTCAGTGGCGTGCGCAACTCATGGGACACGGCGTTGAGCAGATCGCGCTGTTGGTTGAGCAAGTTTTCGATGTCGCCGGCCATGGTGTCGAAAACATTGGCCAGGCTGCCGATGTTGGAGCTGGGGGAAATCTGTGTGCGCTCGCTCAAGTGGCCCTTGCCGAAGCGTTCGGCGGTGCCTTTGAGGCGTTCCAGATCGCGCCAGTGCGGGCGCAACCACAGCAACAGACAGGCGAGCATGGTCGCGCCGATCAGCACGTTGATGCTCCAGTACAACCAACTGACGTCCGTCGGGTCCGGCGGCACGACCATCTTCACGACCAGTTGCTCGTTCAACGGCGCCACGGCCAAGGTGCGCCAGCCCCAATCGCCGATGCGCACGACGTTTTCCCCGCGCTGTAAGCGCGCACGTTCATCCAGAGTAAATTCGGCGTCATCGTTACGGGCCAGCACAATGTCCAGCGGCTGGAATTC
The DNA here is from genome assembly GCF_058802325.1 of Pseudomonas sp. GW822-FHT02E03. NCBI lineage: Bacteria > Pseudomonadati > Pseudomonadota > Gammaproteobacteria > Pseudomonadales > Pseudomonadaceae > Pseudomonas > Pseudomonas sp. GW822-FHT02E03. Next base: position 202,370 of record NZ_JBXAOA010000003.1, read on the forward strand.
CTTGTCCATCTCAGCTGCCAGCGCCGGCCACTGCTCTGACGGCACGGCGCGAAACTGTTTGGCAATCAGCGTTTGCAAGCCTCGGGAATAATCGAGGTTATAGGTCACGAAGCGCTCATGGAAAACCTGGATCACCAGGTCCGGCACTAGGTAGATCGCCGCGCTGAACGAGACGATAGTCACCAGATAGAGGCGAAACAGGATTCTGAACATCGACTCAGCATTCCCACTCGGAGCGGCTGAACAGGTAGCCCTTGCCCCACACGGTCTTGATCTTGCGTGCCTCGCCAGCATGGTCGTCGAACTTGCGCCGCAACTTGGAGATCGCGACGTCCACCGAGCGGTCGGTGCCGTTGAATTCGATACCGCGCAAACGTTGCAGAATCTGGTCGCGGCTCAGTACTTCGCCGGCATGCCGGGCCAGCACTACCAGCAGGTTGTATTCACCGCTGGACAGCTCGACCAGTTGCTCGCGCCAGGTCACGGTGCGCTCGGACAGGTCGATGCACAGGTTGCCCATGAGAATGCGATCGTTGGCGGTCATCGGTTCGCTGAGGCTGCTGCGGCGCAGCAAGGTGCGCACCCGGGCCAGCAAGACGCGTGGTTCGCAAGGTTTGGTGACGTAGTCGTCGGCCCCCATTTCCAGGCCCAACACTTGATCGTGGCTGTCGTCGCGGGCGGTGAGCATCAGGATCGGCAAAGTCGCCGAATCGGCTCGCAGCAAGCGGCAGACCTGCAAACCGTCGAGCCCCGGCAGCATCAGGTCGAGAATCACCAGGTCCGGAGGATTGAGCCGCGCCCGTTCGCGCACATGATCGCCACGGCTGATCACGCTGACGCAATAGCCGTTGCGTTCCAGGTAGCTGGCAATCAGTTCGGAGAGCGCGGAGTCGTCTTCGACCAGGAGGATGTTGGGCATGGGTGTTTCCAGAAAGTGCTGTGGTGACTGGCGAGGCCTCATCGCGGGCAAGCCCGCTCCCACAGGGATTTGATGTGGACACAGATTTTGTGTACATCCCCGACCACTGTGGGAGCGGGCTTGCCCGCGATAGCGGTACATCTGTCGCAATAAATTTCAAGGTGCCAAGGATATACGCCCTCACGCCCGCGCGAGCAAAACCCTTACACAATTTCACACAGCGCCTACAAAGCTTCACCGCTACCCTCGTCGGCCCCCCGTAGGATACGGGGGTCAATATTGGGGTATTTACATGTCAAAGAATCTGCTTGCCCGGCTCAGCCTGATTGCACTGGCATTGACGCTGAGTGCTTGTGATCAGTCCTCGACCGCCGAAGAACAGGCGCCGCTCGCCACCGTGCGGGTTGAAACCGTCGAAGCCCGGCCGCTGTCGATCAGCAGCGAGCTGAGCGGGCGGATTGTCGCGCCACGCATCGCCGAAGTGCGCGCCCGTGTGGCCGGCGTGGTGTTGCAGCAGGCCTTCCGTGAAGGCAGCGACGTAAAAAAAGGTGACGTTCTCTTCCGTATCGACCCGGCGCCGTTCAAGGCCGACCTGGACAGCGCCGAAGCCGCATTGCGCAAGGCCGAGGCCAATGCATTCCAGGCCAGATTGCAAGAACAGCGCTACGCCCAGTTGATCGAAGGCAACGCCATCAGCGGTCAGGATTATGACAACGCCCGGGCCAATGCCCGGCAGACCGCCGCCGATGTCGCCGCCAACAAAGCCGCCGTGGAGCGGGCGAAACTGAACCTGGGTTACGCCACCGTCACCGCGCCGATTTCCGGACGTATCGGCCGCGCACTGGTGACCGAAGGCGCGCTGGTCGGGCAGAACGAAACCACGCCGCTGGCACTGATTCAGCAGTTGAACCCGATCCACGCTGACCTGACGCAATCGACCCGTGAACTCAACGACCTGCGCCGCGCGTTCCGTTCCGGCCAGTTAAAGGAAGTGGGCCAGGGCCAGGCCAAAGCCACATTGATTCAGGACGACGGCAGCCTCTATCCGCTGCCGGGCAAGTTGCTGTTCACCGACATCACCGTCGACCCGGGCACTGGTCAGATCATTCTGCGCAGCGAATTCCCCAACCCGGACCTCGACTTGCTGCCGGGCAGCTTCGTTCGCGTGCGTCTGGAGCAAGCGTTCAATCAGCAAGGCATCAGCGTGCCGCAACGGGCCATCCAGCGTGACAGTGCCGGCATCGCCCAAGTGCTGGTGCTCGACGCCGAACAGCGCGTCGGCCAGCAACCGGTCGAACTGGGCGCGGTGCAGAACGATCGCTGGATCGTCACCAACGGTCTCAAGCCCGGCGACCGCATTGTCACTGAAGGCCTGCAACACGCGCGCCCCGGTGAAAAAGTCCAGATCGATGACACCCCTCTTCCACTTGCCCAGGTTTCTGGTCAGTAAGCAGGACGCTTTTTTATGCCGCAGTTCTTTATCGACCGCCCGGTGTTCGCCTGGGTGATCGCCTTGTTCATCCTGCTGGCCGGTGCATTGGCCATTGTGCAATTGCCGGTGGCGCAGTACCCGAACGTTGCGCCGCCGAAAGTCGAAATCTATGCCACCTACCCCGGCGCATCGGCGCAGACCGTGGACGAAAGCGTTGTCAGCCTGATTGAGGAAGAGCTCAACGGCGCCGACCATCTGCTGTATTTCGAATCCCAGAGCAGCCTCGGCAGCGCCACCATCACCGCGACTTTCCAACCAGGCACTGACCCGGAAATGGCGCAGGTCGACGTGCAAAACCGCCTCAAGGTGGTCGAGTCGCGCTTGCCGCAAGCGGTCACTCAGCAAGGCTTGCAGGTTGAGAAAGTCTCCGCCGGTTTCCTGTTGCTGATCACCCTCACCTCCAGTGACGGCAAGCTCGACGACGTAGCGCTCAGCGACTACCTGGCGCGCAACGTGATGAATGAGATCAAGCGTCTGGACGGCGTCGGCAAGGCCCAGTTGTACGGTGCCGAACGAGCGATGCGGATCTGGATCGACCCGCGCAAGTTGATCGGATTCAACCTGACCCCGGCCGACGTCAACGCCGCCATCGTTGCGCAAAATGCCCAGGTTTCCGCGGGCAGCATCGGCGACTTGCCGACCCGCACCACCCAGGAAATCACTGCGACTATTCTGGTCAAAGGCCAGCTGTCGACACCTGAAGAATTCGCCGACATTGTCCTGAAGGCCGACCCTGACGGCTCCACGGTGCGCATCGGCGATGTGGCGCGGGTCGAGATCGGCAGTCAGGAATATCAATTCTCCACGCGCCTGAACGGCAAACCGTCGACCGCCGTCAGCGTGCAACTGTCGCCAGGCGCCAATGCCCTGAGCACCGCGACGCTGGTGCGGGCGAAGATGGATGAACTGGCGCGCTACTTCCCGGCCGGCGTTGAATACAAGATTCCGTACGACACCTCGCCCTTCGTCAAAGTCTCGATTACCAAGGTGGTCTACACCCTCATCGAGGCAATGGTGCTGGTGTTTGCGGTGATGTTCCTGTTCCTGCAAAACATCCGCTACACGCTGATCCCGACCCTGGTGGTGCCGGTGGCGCTGATGGGCACTTTCGCGACCATGCTCGCACTGGGCTTCTCGATCAACGTGCTGACCATGTTCGGCATGGTGCTGGCCATCGGCATTCTGGTGGACGACGCGATTGTGGTGGTGGAGAACGTCGAACGGATCATGGCCACCGAAGGCCTGTCGCCCAAGGAAGCGACGCGCAAGGCGATGAAACAGATCACCGGAGCGATCATCGGCATTACCCTGGTGCTGGTGGCGGTGTTTATTCCGATGGCGTTCATGCAGGGCTCGGTCGGGGTAATTTACCAACAGTTCTCGCTGTCGATGGCCACGTCGATCCTGTTCTCGGCATTCCTCGCCCTGACCTTGACTCCGGCCCTTTGCGCGACCCTGCTCAAGCCGATTGCCAAGGGCGAACATCACGCCAAGGGCGGCTTCTTCGGCTGGTTCAACCGGCGCTTCGAACAACTGACCGAGCGTTATCAGGGCTGGGTCGCCTATGCACTGAAACGCACCGGGCGTTACCTGTTGATCTACGGCGTGCTGCTGATCGGTCTGGGGCTGTGCTTCAGTCGTCTGCCCTCCTCGTTCCTGCCGGTGGAAGACCAGGGTTACACCATCACCGACATCCAGCTTCCACCGGGCGCGAGCAAGAATCGCACGGTGCAGGTGGTCGAGCAGATCGAAGCGCACAACGCCACCGAACCGGGCGTCGGCGACAGCACGGTGATTCTCGGCTTCAGCTTCTCCGGCAGCGGGCAGAACGCCGCACTGGCGTTTACCACGCTCAAGGATTGGTCGGATCGGGGCAGCGACGACTCGGCGAGTTCGATTGCCGACCGCGCCAACATCGCGCTCAGTCAGATCAAGGATGCCATGGCCTTTGCGGTCCTGCCGCCGCCGGTCGATGGCCTCGGCACTTCCAGCGGTTTCGAGTTCCGCCTGCAAGACCGTGGCGGCCTCGGCCATGCCACGCTGATGCAGGCGCGCAGCCAATTGCTGGCCGCCGCCGAGAAGAGTCCGGTCTTGATGAACGTGCGCGAAAGCGCCCTGGCCGAAGCGCCGCAGGTGCAACTGGAAGTCGACCGCAAGCAAGCCAACGCCTTGGGCATTTCGTTTGCCGACATCGGCAACGTGCTGTCCACCGCCGTCGGGTCGGCCTACATCAACGACTTTCCCAATCAGGGACGGATGCAGCGAGTGGTGGTCCAGGCTGAAGGCGATCAGCGCAGTCAGGTCGACGACCTGCTGAAGATTCACGTACGTAACAACGGCGAGAACATGGTGCCGTTGTCGGCTTTCGTTCGGGCCAACTGGACCCAGGGACCGGCGCAATTAACCCGTTACAACGGCTACCCGGCCATCAGCATTTCCGGCGAACCGGCACCCGGCTACAGCACCGGCGAAGCCATGGCGGAAATCGAACGGCTGGTGGCGCAAGGGCCGGCGGGATTAGGGCAAGAATGGACCGGGCTGTCGTTGCAGGAACGTTTGTCCGGCAGCCAGGCCCCCATTCTGCTCGGGCTGTCGCTGCTGATCGTGTTCCTGTGCCTGGCGGCGCTGTACGAGAGTTGGTCGATTCCAACCTCGGTGCTGCTGGTGGTGCCGCTGGGTGTGCTCGGTGCGGTACTGGCCGTGACGTTGCGCGGGATGCCCAACGATGTGTTCTTCAAGGTCGGGCTGATCACCATCATTGGCCTCTCGGCGAAGAACGCGATCCTGATCATCGAATTCGCCAAGAGCCTGTACGACGAAGGTCACGACCTGATCGACGCCACCCTGCAAGCAGCGCGCCTGCGCCTACGGCCGATTGTCATGACGTCACTGGCATTCATCCTTGGCGTGGTGCCATTGGCGATCGCCACCGGGGCCAGCTCGGCGAGCCAGCAAGCCATCGGCACCGGGGTGATTGGCGGGATGATCACCGCGACTTTGGCGGTGGTGTTTGTACCGGTGTTTTTTGTAGTGGTGATGAAACTGGTGCGCAAACGGCACAAACGCATCTAAACCCAACATTAATCCCTGTGGGAGCGGGCTTGCTCGCGAAAGGGCCGTCACATTCAACATTGATGTTGGCTGACACGCCGCCTTCGCGAGCAAGCCCGCTCCCACATTCGACCCCATTGGACTCAGCTTTGTGGTCACAACGGATTGCGCTGGGCTAAGGTGTTTAGACACCCAGGCCCATCGAGTTCCCATGCCCCTACTCGCCCGCACCCACCCTCGCTTGTCCGCCGCTGCCACACTCGGCATCGCGGTAGGCATTCTGGCCCCCGCCGACTCGATCATCAGCAAAATCCTCATCGGCTGGAACACCGGGGTCTGGACCTATCTGGTGCTGATGCTCTGGCTCACCATGCGGGCCAAGGCCCCGGATGTGAAACGCATTGCCGAGGTCGAAGATGAAAATGCCGGTCTGGTATTGCTGCTGGTATGCATCGCGGCGCTGGCCAGCCTCGGCACCATCACCTTCGAACTCGCCGGCAGCCGGGATCTGGAAACCACCCGCAAACTGCTGCGCTACGGTTTTACCGCGCTGACAGTAATCGGCTCATGGCTGCTGATCGGGGTGATCTTCAGCGTGCACTATGCAAGGTTGTATTACACCTGGAACGGCAAGGAGCCGGCGCTGCGTTTTGCCGAAAATTTGAAAACCCCCGATTATTGGGATTTTCTTTACTTCTCATTCACCATCGGTGTGGCGGTACAGACCGCAGATGTGGGCGTCGCTACGCGGGATCTGCGCAAGATCGTGCTGGCGCAGTCGTTGATCGGGTTTGTGTTCAATACAGCGATTTTGGGGTTCTCGATCAATATTGCCGCGGGGTTGTTCGGCTGATCGCTTCACAAACGTTCCAGCCACAAACCCATCAGACAGATACAAAAATGCCCCGACACTGTAGGGGCATTTTTATAAGTCATTTCATTGAAAAAGCTTTATCAGAAGAAATAGCTCACTCTTACGCTACCGCTCCAATCCTGACTGACCGTCGTGCCTTTGCTGCCACCCACCTGACCGGAAACCTGCCAGTTACGTTGAGCCGGGGTCCACTTCAAGCCCGCTCCATACTCGATGGAGCTACTGGCGCGGTCATCATCGAAACTGTCGTCATTGATCTTGACCTCATTGTTTTTCACAAACTCGTGATTGACCGCTGTCATCAGGCTCGGCTCCAGCAAGCTGCCGTTGTCGAGGATGATGACACGCCCACCGCGAACACCGACCTTGCCCTGCACTGAACGCATGGTGTCGCTTTTCACTTCCAGGCCATTGTCGAGCCGGTACTTGTCGCTTTGAATGACGCCGGTCGATACTTGTACTTGAGGTTCGACGAAGTAGTCGTCCTTCAAGCGAATATGCTTGCCGATGGCTACCGACCCACTGGCGCCCAAGGTCTTGTAATCACCCTTGGCCCGTGTACCGTCACTCATGGTGACTTTTGCCTTGTTATCGAACTGATTGATCTTGGCCATGACATTGACGAACACGCCGCTTTCAACATCGAATGTGCTGCCGTAAACACCGGCATTCACACTGTCGACAGTGGCGCTGGAGCCGTACTTGAGATCCATTTTGGTGTGGCTGGTCCCGACGAATCCACCCAACACCCACGACCTGCCGCCCAGGTCCACTGTTGTGTCGGCACCACCGGTGATACCGGTCTGATTTTGGGTGTACCCATCACCGTAGGCGTTATCGACGTTGTACTGGTTGCCGTAAGTGCGAACCCAGACACTGTTGCTGAGTTTTACCGAACTGTCGTCCATCGAGCGCATCGCTGCCTCGGGTCGGACGCTCAGACTACGATCGCCCAATTGATCGCTAAGCATGGCCGCTTCAGCATTCAGCACGCTGCGTGCGCTGCCTGCCAACGCCAGTGCGGTATTGGTTGAGGTGCTGACCGTTTCTTTGTCTGGATTCAAGTACAAACCCTGGCCTTCCTTGGCCAATCGGTACACAAACGTACCTGCGTCCACGGTTTCACGACCGCCCAGCGAGAAGCTCGCATCGCCAGCGGCGATATTACCGACCTTCACCGCCTCGGCAGTTACCGGATTGGTACCCGTTGCGGAAATTTGCAGTTGATGTTGTCCGCTGGCATTGCCAGTCACGTTGAGGAAGTCGGTGTTGCCGTTGCCCAGGTCGGTGCCCATTACAAAGGTACCGTTACCGGAAAGATCGCCCACATTCAGTTGCTGGAACTGTTCGTTGGTGCCCATTTGAACCACGCCGCCATTCAGGGCAAGACGCTGCACGTTGCTGTCTGCGGTCATCACCCATTGGGCTGCGTTGTTGATATTCAGGTTGCCTGAATTGTTGATTTGACCGGTCAGCACCGAGCCGTTGTCCAGCAGCACGCTGCCATTGGTGTCGGTGATCACGTCACCGGTCATGCTGCTGCCATTATTCAACGAAAGGCTGGAGACATTTTCGACATTGCCATTGATGGCAGAGCCGTTGGCCAGGCTGACCGTGGCCGCCGTTCCCGCGACCGCTTGTACATTACCGTTCAAGGTACTACCGGTGTCGAATCCGGACTGGGTGACGTTCTGCAGATTGCCGTTAAGCGTGGCAGCGTTCTGCATCAGCAGTGCAACTGTGCTGCCGGTCTCGGCAACCACATCGCCGGTCAAGGTACTGCCGTTGACATTGAAGTTGGCGGTGGACCGGTTGATCGCTTGCAACACCGAGCCATTGCCGCCGACCAGTTCGGAATTGCCGTTGACATTGATGGTGGCGACAGTCCCGGCACTGCCGGAAGATCCGAGTACGATGGCCGACCCGGTTCCGCCTGTAACGCGGGTATTGTTGAGCGTCACAGTGCTGGCGTTGACACCTACCGTGTCGGTCATAATTTGCAGGCCGTCTTGTGCGCCGGTAATCGTGCTGCCCGTCGCTGAAAGTGTTGCGCCGCCCAGTTGCACGCCGTAGCTGTTCGCCCCTGTGCCTTGAATAATCGAGTCCTCGACATTCAACACCGCGAAACCCACGGCATTCGCCCCCCCGACAAGACCGGTGATGGTGCTTCGCCCCTTGACCGTCGCGCTCGAGGACGCCGGTGTATTGACATTACGTCCCAGCAAAAGACCAAAACTGTTGGTACTGGTGATGCTCGAGTTGTCGATAGTGGCGCTGCTGTCGATCAATTGCATGGCCCCCCGGCCCGTTGCGCTATTGACCGTAGCCCGGGACAGGTTAAGCGCGGACGTGTTGGCATCAATTCGCTGGCTCTGGCCGCCGTTGAAAACGACAGCGGCATTTTGTGAGCTGATGGTCAGCGTATTCGCGTTATTGATGGTCAGTGTTCCGCCTTGGGACACCCCCCATGCTTCCGGTGCAGGTGGATTGGTGACCACTGCGCTTTCGCCTGGCAATAGGGTTCGACTGTATGCCTCGGGAGCTGTGATCAATGTCGCCGCCATCATCAATCTGATGGAGTTCGGGTATTTGCAAAGAGAATAAATGGACATGGGTAGTTCCTAAAACCTGCACAATTACAGAAGATGTTTTTTGGCAGTGCTGAAACTCCACCCAAAAAACGTCCGACAGCCTAATGAGAAAGCTGAATGCTTGATGTAGGAATAATCCTTATATGCACAGCGAATTATCTTTCCAGAGTGCAGACATCTTCGACGCCCCTCCTTTCAAACGGTAAAAAATCGCGAGAGAGACAATCAACTCCCCCTCGCGACACGGATAGAACCTATGACATTAATTACGCTCCTGGAGCAGCTGCCCGATCGCAATACTCGAAGCTGGTATTGATTGTATCCAACCGCTTGACGACCGGAACTGACGATTGTTGGCCATTGATATCAGTTGTATACCAGTACTTGCCATAGGCAACTGCACCTCGTATCGGTTGTGCTGCCTTGAAGTTCGCAGGCCCACCTACTGGTGCAACGTCAGGCGTAGCGGGGTCTTTAATAGTATAAGGCGCCGAGGCCGCCGTACCCGGAATCAAATCTGTACCCGCGGCATTTCTATGAGCTTCAAAATGCGCCGTGATAGCTTTTCCCTGCGGTAACAGCGGACCCTTCGGAATCTGCAACCCCAGTACGTAACCGCTGGTAGGACTGGTCATCGCATAGCACTCAATGAAGTCGCGAATTGCCTGATTGCGGATTCTAATCGTCGGCAGCGGCAAGTTGATCGGAATTCCGCCTACCAGTACCGCCTGCGGAAAGGATTTATTGACGTTTTTATCAACCCCTGATTTCTGAATCGTCCACCGAGCTTCAACGCTGGGAGTAGGTAATGCGGCGATAACGCTTGCCGGGATCGGAACCTCAAACTCTGTCACAGGCCCGAACGGAGTAAAGTCTGCAAACGGTGTTGTAGCGTTATTCAGGTAACATTTGACTGTGTGTTCCGGAGTAATGTCTGGATCTGTAAGAGCAAGCGTCACTTTGAATTTACCCGGTTTGTCGCGGTCACCGGGCAGCAGGCTGTTCGGAGTGTTGGAGGCGCCCGTAACAACCGGTAGTTGCATATCCCGGTTTTCCAGATCAGGGGGAACTGGAAGTGGCGTACCAACGATATCGAATGCCAGCGAAATAATTCTGGAGGGTGAAGTAGCTGCTGTGGTGCCAGTGCGCTCTATTCGATATCGAATCCAAGCGTCTTTCGGTTCATCGGCGTCGCCAAATATTTTCGCAAGATCCTCATAGGGAAGATCAAAAGTCAAATCAGCGTTAGCCCAAGGTTGTGGGCCAATTTCGACAAGGTTTGCTGCGTCCTCGGGATCTTCAACTTCGATATAAACTTTATCTCCCGTCTCCGCGTGTTCGATATAGGCATTTTCGACAATGGCCGTGATCCCGCTAACAAAATCATCCAGGTAAAGCGCTGTGCTGTAATCCGGATCGGTTTTTGGCACCAAAGGTGCTTTTTTGGCCAATGGCGGTTGCGCGAGTGCCAGTATCAGAACGGGAGTTGGTGCAGACTCCTCGCCTATGTTTCCGACATGGTCTGCCCACTGATAAGAAATATTGATGCGTCCATTCGGAAATTGTCGAAGCACACTACTAGGAAAAGAGAATGCACCGCTAGCAGGGACGACAGCGTTCCAAACTCGAACTTTTTGTGCGCCGGCCAAAAGCCAGGCGCTGAGTGGGTCATCAGCACGACGCAGATTATAGGTGACACCCACCGTAAAGTTAGCAATTGGGTTCGCTGTCATCCAGGTCTCATTGACAGTTCGCTGTGTATCTACGGGCTGATTGATAAACGATGGCGCCGGCGTCGGTTTTACGAGTTTGGGAGGGTTCTTTTCATTGACCGGCGCGGTTCTGTCGATTACAAACTCCAAAGTATTGGAGTCCTCGTTGTTACCGCCACCGCCTTTGAAAAGCTGGATCATCAGCTCATAAACAGTCGGGGCCTCTGGTGTAGGCAACTCCGGAAACAGGCTTGCGGGCAAGGGCAATGGAATAGTGCCCACGGGCCGATCAGCAACCGGGCCAAGTTTGATAGTTTTATCATAGTCCGTGAAAGTCCCCCCTTTCACCCTGTACTTAACATCGACTTCATCTTCATCCAGCTCATCAGGCGTACGAGTAAGATTGATAGTAAGGGTGCCGGAATCCAGTACACTTTTTGCGATATAACCATCCGTCAATGTATCAACCGAAATATCCGCAAAAGGGCCTACCCCTGAGGTACGAGTAGAAGCGGGTCTTTGTTTTTTGTCTACCAATTCAACTGCCATTGTCGTCTCTCCTTGCGTATTTAGGCCGGAAGGGCCAATTTCACCGGGTGTTACTCTGTCAATTTTCACCAATCCTTTTTTTGATTCCGCAATAGGTTTCCTGCCCCTGAATAATTCGCAATCTACAACGGCCGAGTCGTCATCAAATAACAAGCTTATGTGTGACCGAAATGGCACTACAAGATCAAATCCGTTTGCTATATCTGCTGCGGAGAGTATTTTTTCCCAAACACCGTAAGTCCCCGGCACTTCTGGTCCACTGCCGTTGAGACTGCTGTATCCCCGCCAGTGGATTTTTGCAACATCGCCGGGCTCAGCGATGTTTATAAAATCGGGAATTACAACCGTGGCGCCACTTGTCAGAGGAGGATTCGTATTGTTATTCAGATAACCCCAACGGTTGGCATGCCGAAACCAGGGTTCTGCCGAAGTTAAAAGTGGCGTGTGATCGATGGTCAGTTGTCTTTCCGGTGAAGGGTCATCGGTACCGCCCGAACCTTTCCAGATTTTGTAATACAGGAATGCGATGCCGTCAGTTGCCAAGTCTTGCGCCGTCAAATCGAAATACAAGAAAGGGACGGTCAGAGGCGTTGGATAAAATTCCGTGTAGAGCCTGCGTTCCACGCCGTTCTGACGCAATACCACCCACAATTCATCGTTTGGTACCGGATCAATCCAATATGGAATAACGATACGAGTCCCGCTAATCAGAAGCTTGCGTGGGATATGCCCATCCGGATCCTCGTCAGCGACGCCCTCCACTGAAAGCGGCTTTGCCAATACACCAGCATTTCGTGGCTGATTAAATGTCATCGAGGTCATTTTTCTATCACCGACTCATACGGAACATTCGAAAGGCTTTGTCTTTTTGTTTACTGTCCAGGCGAGGAAATTAGGCGCTTCAACGTGGCCATTTCCAACTGTCAGATCTGACAGGTTTTGCTACCGTCTGTCGGATACAGCGACTTTTTACCCGACTGCCGGAAGCATCTTCACTTGACGTGACCAAAGAGACTGGTGTTATCTGAAACCGGTTTCAGACAACAAGAAGACTCAGACTGTGAACGATTTCTCCGCCGCCCAACGCAGCCGCGTGACCATGCTCGACGTCGCCGAACATGCAGGCGTGTCCAAAGCCAGCGTCTCGCGCTTCATCGGCGATGACCGCGCCCTGCTCTCCGATGCCATCGCCCTGCGCATCGAGCAGGCGATCAGCGAATTAGGCTATCGCCCAAACCAGATGGCCCGCGGCCTGAAACGTGGGCGCACTCGTCTGATCGGCATGCTGGTGGCCGATATCCGTAACCCTTATTCGATTGCCGTGATGCACGGGGTGGAAACCGCTTGCCGTCAGCACGGCTACAGCCTGGTGGTGTGCAACACCGATCGCGATGATGAGCAAGAGCGTCAACACCTGGCGTTGCTGCGCTCGTACAACATCGAAGGCTTGATCGTGAACACCCTCGGTCATCACCGCGATGAGCTGCGCGAACTGCATCAGGAAATGCCCATGGTGCTGGTGGATCGCAAGGTCGATCAGCTCGAGAGCGATCTGGTGGGGCTGGATAATCCGGCCGCTGTCGAGATGGCCGTTGCCCACCTTGAAGAACGCGGTTATCGCGATGTGCTGATGGTCACCGAGCCGTATGACGGCACCAGTTCGCGGATCGAGCGGGTCAGCAGTTTCAAGGCACAGATCGAGCGGCGTCCGAAGCTCTCGGGCGCGGTGGTTGAAACCGGCGGCGATCTGACCGCTCATTTGAAAAACTTTCTGCAAACGCCTGGCCCTGGCCCGAAAGCGCTGTTTTGCGCCAACGGTATCGCCGCGCTCGCCAGTACTCATTCGTTGCGTGAGTTGAAGTGCAACCTGTTTGAGGATGTCGGCCTGATTGCACTTGATGATCTGGATTGGTATCCGCTGGTGGGGAGCGGGATTACCGCCCTCGCCCAGCCGACGGCGGAGATGGGTGCGAGTGCGTTCGAGTGTTTGCTCAAGCGACTGCGTGGGGATGACGGGCCGGTGCGGAACCTGGATTTTCCGGCGCGGTTGATTGTTCGGGGGTCGACCCTGGGGAATCTTCGGTGAATATTCGGGCCCCATCGCGGGCAAGCCCGCTCCCACAGGGATCTGTGGTGTTCACAAAACCTGTAGGAGCGAGGATTGCCCGCGAAGAGGCCACAAAGACCACCCCACAGCTCACATCGATATTTTTTTGACCAAAAATGAAACCGGTTTCAGAGGTGAATAACAATGAACAAACCACCCGTTTCCATCAGCCTGTCCAGCTACGGCGCCGACCTCGTCCGCCAACGTGGCCAAGGCAGTTTTGTCGAGGTGCTGTCCGCTGCCGGCGCCACGCACATTGAATGGCGCGAAGAGCTGCTGACACTCGAAGACCCCACGCAATTGGCCAGCGCCACGCAATCCCGGGGTCTGGAAAGTGTGTATTCCTCACCGATGGAATTGTGGTTGGCCGGGCAGTCGACCCCCAATCCTGAACTGCTCCCGACCCTGAAGCGTGCCAAGGCATTCGGCGCCCAATGGCTGAAAGTCTCCCTGGGCTATTTCACCGACAACAACGATCTGCAAACGCTGGTGCTTGCGTTGCAACAGAGCCCGGTGCAGCTGCTGGTGGAAAACGACCAGACCTTGCACGGCGGCCGAATCGAACCCTTCCAGCGTTTCTTCGCCGAAGTGGAGCAGCACAACCTGCCGATCAAAATGACCTTCGACATTGGTAACTGGCAATGGCAGGACCAGTCCGCCGCCAGTGCCGCGCGGTTGCTCGGCCGACACGTCGGTTACGTGCACTGCAAAGCGGTGGCGCGCCGGGCCGACGGCAAGTTGGTGGCGGTGCCACCGGCCGCCAGCGACCTGCATCTGTGGGGGCAACTGCTGCGGCACATGCCCCAGGGCGTGATGCGCGCGGCGGAGTATCCACTGCAAGGCGATGACCTGGTGCAGTTGACCTCCGAGCATGTGGCCGTCCTCGCCCGCCTCGGTCAACCCCGCCAGGAGCCTGCTCATGTCTGAGATCGATATTCTGTCGTTCGGTGAAACCATGGCGATGTTCGTCGCCGAGCAGAACGGTGAACTGGCTGACGTCGACCACTTCCACAAGCGCATTGCCGGGGCCGACAGTAATGTCGCCATTGGCTTGTCGCGGTTGGGGTTTAACGTCGCCTGGCTGAGCCGGGTGGGTGCTGACTCTTTGGGTCGGTTCGTGATCGATACGCTGGAAAAACAAGGCCTGGATTGCAGCCATGTCGACATCGACCCGGCGCACCCCACCGGGTTTCAACTCAAGTCCCGCACTGACGATGGCAGCGATCCGGCTGTCGAGTACTTCCGTCGTGGCTCGGCCGCCAGTCATTTGTCGGTGCAATCCATTGCCCCGCAACTGCTCGAGGCTCGGCACTTGCACGCCACGGGCATCCCCCCGGCGCTGTCGGCAGCGGCCCGGGAAATGTCTTTCGAGCTGATGACCCGCATGCGTAATGCCGGGCGCAGCGTGTCGTTTGACCCCAACCTGCGCCCGAGTCTGTGGACCAGCGAGCAACAGATGATCCGCGAGATCAACCGTCTGGCCGCCCTCGCCCATTGGGTGCTGCCGGGTTTGAGCGAAGGGCGTTTGCTGACCGGTTTCGAAGACCCCGCCGACATCGCGGCGTTTTATCTCGACCAGGGCGCTGAAGCCGTAGCGATCAAGCTCGGGCCGGCCGGTGCGTATTACCGAACCCATCTGGATGAAGGTTTCGTTGCAGGCGTGCCGGTGGAAACGGTGGTCGATACGGTCGGTGCCGGTGACGGGTTTGCCGTCGGCCTGATCAGCGCCTTGCTGGAAAACCACAGCGTTGCCCAAGCGGTGCAGCGTGCCAACTGGATCGGTAGCCGCGCGGTGCAGAGCCGTGGGGATATGGAGGGGTTGCCCACTCGGCTCGAAATGTTCGCCGAGTTTGAGGGCGCCATCGCGGGCAAGCCCGCTCCCACAGGGATTCGCGCAAATCCTGTGGGAGAGGGCTTGCCCGCGATGAGGCCCGCATAGTCACTGAAGATTCAAAACCGTTACCTGCTGCGACAAAAACAACAAGCTCAGGAGCATCACTATGAAAACCGCAACACTGGCCACCCGCCGCTGGTGGTACATCATGCCGATCGTGTTCATCACCTACAGCCTGGCGTATCTGGACCGCGCCAACTATGGGTTCGCCGCCGCCTCCGGAATGGCGGCGGACCTGATGATTACCCCCGGGTTGTCGTCCCTGCTCGGCGCGCTGTTCTTCCTTGGTTATTTCTTCTTCCAGATTCCGGGCGCGATCTACGCCCAGAAGCACAGCGTCAAGAAGCTGATTTTCGTCAGCCTTATCCTCTGGGGTGGCCTGGCAACCTTGACCGGGATCGTCTCCAACGCCTACTGGCTGATCGTGATTCGCTTCATGCTCGGGGTGGTCGAAGCCGCGGTGATGCCGGCGATGCTGGTGTACCTGTGCCACTGGTTCACCCGTGCCGAACGTTCGCGCGCCAACACTTTCCTGATCCTCGGCAACCCAGTGACCATGCTCTGGATGTCGGTGGTGTCGGGCTACCTGATCGAGCATTTCAGCTGGCGCTGGATGTTCATTATCGAAGGCTTGCCGGCGGTGCTGTGGGCGTTTATCTGGTGGCGGCTGGCCGATGACCGTCCGGCTCAGGCCAAGTGGCTGAGCGACCAGGAAAAGCAGGATCTGGAAAGCGCCCTGGCCGCCGAACAGGTCGGCATCAAAGCGGTGAAAAACTACGCCGAAGCCTTCCGCTCGCCAAAAGTGATCATCCTCGCCTTGCAGTTTTTCTGCTGGAGCATCGGCGTCTACGGTTTCGTGCTGTGGCTGCCGTCGATCCTCAAGGCTGGGGCGAAAATGGACATGATCGAAGCCGGTTGGCTGTCGGCGTTGCCCTACCTGGCCGCAGTGATCGCCATGCTGCTGGTGTCCTGGGGCTCGGACAAACTGCAAAAACGCAAACGCTTCGTGTGGCCACCGCTGTTGATCGCCTCGATTGCGTTCTATGGCTCGTACGCCTTGGGTGCTGAACATTTCTGGTGGTCCTACACGCTGCTGGTGATTGCCGGCGCCTGCATGTACGCCCCGTACGGGCCGTTTTTCGCCATCGTCCCGGAGATTCTTCCGGCCAACGTTGCAGGCGGAGCCATGGCATTGATCAACAGCATGGGCGCGCTCGGCTCGTTTGGCGGCTCTTATCTGGTCGGTTATCTGAACAGCTCCACCGGATCGCCCGGTGCCTCTTATCTGCTGATGAGCGGCGCGTTGCTGCTGTCGGTGGTGCTGACGATTTTCCTCAAGCCCGGCGCCAGTGACCGGATCGCTGTGCCCCGGCCGATGGCGGCTCATTCTTGATTTGATATAGAGATGACAACGATGAAAAAGCAGGTTGTGCTGTACAAGAAACTCTCGCCGTTGCTGATGGCTCGCTTGCATGAGCAGACCGAAGTGACGCTGATCGACAGCCTCGACGCCGAGGGCTTGGCGCAACTGCGCCGGGCCCTGCCCCGTGCCCAAGGATTGCTCGGCGCCAGTCTCAAACTGGACGCCGGGTTACTGGATCTGGCGCCGAACCTGGAAGCCATTGCCAGCGTGTCCGTCGGCGTCGACAACTACGACATCGATTACCTGACCGAGCGGCGGATCCTGCTCAGCAATACCCCTGACGTGTTGACCGAAACTACTGCCGACACCGGTTTCGCGCTGATCCTGGCCACCGCCCGACGCGTGGTGGAGCTGGCTAACATGGTTCGCGCCGGCCAGTGGAACCGAAACATTGGCCCGACGCATTTCGGCAGCGATGTACACGGCAAGACGCTGGGCATTATTGGCATGGGGCGGATCGGTGAGGCACTGGCGCAACGTGGGCATTTCGGTTTTGGCATGCCGGTTGTGTATCACAGCCATTCGCCGAAACCGGCGGTGGAGCAGCGATTCAATGCGCAATACCGCAGCTTGAGCGATCTGCTGCAGCAGGCCGATTTCGTTTGCCTGACGTTGCCGTTGACCGCTGCAACCGAAGGGTTGATCGGTGCTGAACAGTTCGCCCTGATGCGCCCCGAAACGATCTTCATCAACATTTCCCGGGGCAAGGTGGTGGATGAGCCGGCGCTGATCGAGGCGCTGCGGCACAAGCGGATTCGCGCGGCAGGGCTGGATGTGTTTGAGCGTGAGCCGCTGGGCAATGACTCGCCGTTATTGCAGTTGAACAACGTGGTGGCGACGCCGCACATCGGGTCGGCGACGCATGAGACCCGGGAGGCGATGGCCCGTTGTGCAGTGGATAATCTGTTGGCGGCTTTGGCTGGGGAGCGGCCGGCTAATCTGGTGAATGCCGGGGCGTGGGGCGGTCAGGAAGAGCCGAAGCCCGTTCTCACGACAGGCGGCATACAACCCGGTTAACCATCGCTTAACCCCATGGTCCAAAACTTTACTGGACCGCACGCCCTCAGCTCCTCTGACGCCCAGTGCGGCAGGTTCGACGTTCTTCAGTCGAACTGATTTCCCCTCTGCACTGGAGATTCACCATGAACACGCGAACACTGCTGATAACCACCGCCCTCGCCTGCACCGCGTTCGCCGGGCTTGCTCAGGCCAACGAAACGTCGTCCTCCCAGGCCGTGCCTTATCACTACGGCATGCAACTGCGGGTGGCCAAGGTCATTTCCCTGACTGAACCGCAAACGCAGGACTGCCAAGTGGTGACGGCCAACATGAAGTACATCGACAAGTCGGGTAAGCCTGCGCAGATTACGTACCAAAAACTGTCTGAGGCGTGTAGCTATCAGAACTGACAGTAGGCCTGTGAGGGTTCTGGCGCTAAGCTCTGGCGCTTCCCTCACTGCCGCAGGATTCGCCATGCAGTTCTCGTTTCGCACGCTGTCGACGTTCACCGCCGCACTTTGTTTTCTGCTGGCGCTGGTCTGGGGTTTGATGCCGCAAGGGTTGCTGGCGATCTGGAGTATCGAGTACTCGTCCGCGGCGGGCTTTATCGCCAGGCGCAGTGCAGTGCTGTTCGGCGCATTGGGGGTGATGTTTTATCTGGTGCGGCAGGCCCCGCCCTCGGCAGCGCGAAGCGCGATGTGCAGCGGTTTTATGGTGGGGTGTTTCGGTTTGGCGGCACTGGGCTTCGGCGAATGGCTCAATGGACATGCCGGGCCGGGCATTTTGCTGGCGATCCTGGTTGAGTTTGCACTGGGTCTGGGGTTTATCCAGACCCGGCGCGTGTCGGTCGAAATGGGTGAAGCGGCCGGTTAATGGGCTTTTGACGTCGGGTGCAACAGCTCACTGTGCCTGTTGTGCTCAAGGTCGGTGCGTAACTCGGCGATCAGATTATTGATTTCCCGGCACCCGTTGAGGCGATGGGCGTCTATGCCGGTGACGAACAGGTCGAGATGGTCAGTCTCGACGTCCGAATACACCTTGACGGTCATCGACAGGTCCGGCGACAGCGTGCATTGGCAGCGTTTCGGGAGAAAACTGCTTTCAACGATATTGCGTAGTTCCAAGGCAGAAAGAAACATGGCCACCCTCTCGGTATTGTGAGATTGCCAATCAAAAATCAATGTCGGTCGGAGCTCAAATCGCCCGTTGTTTGTCTTCCTTGGGGAACCTCATTGTTCCAACGTCCCAACCGTCTTCTTGTTTCAGCGCTGACTCAGTAACGATCGTGGTCAGCTCAAGACAGCTTCAGCATAAAACATGCCCGAGATTTCGCCCTGCGCCTCGTCGGCAAATCAAGGGTTTGGGAGAAATGGCAACACTTCGCGTCATGCAAAATGCAAGAAAGGTCTGTTTCAAGACCTGCATTTTGCAAACGCCCCGATGGCGGGTTTGCATTGGCTGAGGACGGCAGTGAGAATGCGGCCCATCCCTTCAGTATCCGCTGACCCCACACACACGCAAGGAGGCATCATGGGTGCTTTGCCGCTTAACACGACCGTCGGGCTGATAGTTGCCATTTTGTCGTCCGTAGCCCACGCCGCAACCCTCGAAGACGTCGCGCCGTATCCCAAGCCTGAGAGCGGTTTTACCCGCCAGGTCATTCACCTCGCCCCGCAACAACAGGAAGACGGTTATCAGGTCGAAATTCTTGCCGGCAAGATCCTGACCGTGGACTGCAACCGTCAGCGCTTGGGCGGCACGCTTGAAGAAAAGAACCTTGAGGGCTGGGGTTACCCGTTTTACCGGCTGGAGAAAGTCACCGGCCCAATGAGCACGCTAATGGCCTGCCCGGATGGCAAGCGCAAAAAGGACTTCGTACCGGTGGTCGGTGACGGTTTCAGGCTGCGTTACAACAGCAAGCTGCCAATCGTGCTCTACGTGCCCAAGGATGTCGAAGTGCGCTACCGGATCTGGTCGGCGTCGAGTCATGTCGAGAAAGCCGTTCAGGAATAATCGGACCAGCCCTCACGCCAACACGCCGCTCAACGCGGCGCGCTCGGCCACATGCCGCAAACTGTCGAAATTGATGTTCGCTCCGGAATCGATGGCCACCAGGGTTTGCCCTCGCGCGCCGGTTCGCGCCACGTACTGCTTGATCCCGGCCACGGCCAGGGCGCCGGAAGGTTCGGTGATCGAGCGGGTATCGTCGTAGATGTTCTTGATCGCGGCGCAGAGTTCGTCGTTGCTGACGGTCAGTACCTCATCGACGCAAAACCGGCAGATCTCGAAACCATAGGCGCCGATCTGAGCGACGGCCACGCCATCGGCGAAGGTGCCGACGGTTGGCAGCACCACCCGTTCGCCGGCCCGCAATGCGGCCTGCAAGCAAGCGGAATGTTCCGACTCGACGCCGATGATGCGGATTTCAGGGCGCAGGTATTTGGCGTACGCGGCGATGCCGGCGATCAAGCCACCGCCGCCCACCGGAACGAAGATCGCGTCCAGCGGCCCCTGGTGCTGGCGCAGGATTTCCATGGCGACGGTGCCCTGCCCCGCGATCACGTCCGGGTCGTCGAAGGGCGAGACAAAGGTGCGACCGGTTTGCTGCGCCAGGCTCAGCGCGTATTCCAGGGCAAACGGAAAACTCTCGCCGTGCAGCAGCGCTTCGGCGCCTCGACTGCGAACCCCGTGTACCTTCAATTCTGGCGTCGTGCAGGGCATGACGATGGTTGCGCCGATCCCCAGCTCGCGGGCCGCCAACGCTACGCCTTGGGCATGATTGCCCGCCGAGGCCGTGATTACGCCACGGGCCTTGTGTTCATCGCTCAGGTTCACCAGTTTGTTGTAGGCGCCACGGATCTTGAAAGAAAAGGTCGGTTGCAAGTCTTCGCGCTTGAGCAGGATCTGATTGCCCAACGCCTCAGACAAGGCTGGTGCCGCTTGCAACGGTGTGCGCACGGCGAGTTCGTAAACCGGCGCGGCAAGGATTTTTTTCACGTAGTGCTCAAGCAAACTCTGCTGGGCGGGGGTACTGTTCATGGTCGTCTCCTTGGTATCCGGGTTTACGCGGTCGGCGTAGGAGCTGCATGCGCCCGGTAAGCTCAAAACCCAAGAGACAGAAAGTAAAAACCCGCCTCTAGGGCGGGTTGGGTGCTGCAGTCGTGAGCTAGCCCGCCAAATAAGGAATGGCGGTAATAATGCTTGGCTGGCAGCGCAATACGGTGGAAGTCATGGCTGGAAATTAGCCGGAGGCTGATGGCAAGTCAATGGCCAATTTTCAAGGGCCGCTGTAGGCTGGCGATTCTGCTCATTGTCCCAAGGAAGGAAACCATGAAGTCTGTCGCCCTGCCCCTCATTGCCTTGATCGCCTTCGCCGGCTACACCGTTTCGGTGATGCTGCAAGCGGAACAGTCGTTGCTCGACTTCGGCATCAGCCTGATGTCGCGGCCCGATACCGCGCAGGTGGTGATTGATCTATACCTGTTGGCGACGCTTGCCGGTATCTGGATGTACAAGGATGCGCGCCAGCGGGGGCAGTCGGGGTTGTCGGTGGCTCCCTATCTGGTGGTGACGGCGATTTTTGTATCGCTCGGGCCGTTGTTGTACCTGGTGGTGCGGGGGCTTCAGGAGCGGAAAAACTCTGGCGAGGCAGCGCAAGAGGCCTGATCCAGACGTTGTTGTGCAGTTGAGATTGCTTTCGCGAGCAAGCCCGCTCCCACATTTAATCTCTGGTGTTCACAAATGATGTGTTCACAGAAGATCTAATGTGGGAGCGGGCTTGCTCGCGAAGGCGATCTGACAGCCGCCGAAATCACTTCGCCAGGCGCTTGAGGCCAATCACCATCCCCCCCGCCCCCAACATCATCGCCATCAGAAACAACGGATAGGAAATCCACCACGGCGTACCAGCGGTCATCATGCTGAACTCGGACATGCCGCCAATGCTCGCAACCAGGTTCAACGGCAGAAACACCACGTTGATCAACGTCAGTTTGCGCAGCAGGTTGTTCATGCTGTTGTTCATCAGGTTGCCGCGCGCGTCGATCAGCCCGGAGAACACGGTGGAGTAGATTTCCGCCTGCTTGTAGCACTGGTTGTTCTCGATAATCAGATCGTCGATCAAACCAATGGCTTCAGGGCTGAAGTGTTCCTTCGCCGCATGATTACGCAGCCGGGTCAGGACCGCGCCGTTGCTGTGAATGGCGTTGATGTAATAGATGAGGCTTTCGCTGAGGTTGAACATCTGGACTAGATGCTGGTTCTGCATCGAGGCATTGAATTTTTGCTGCAATTCCCGGGCAACCATCTTGATCACCTTGAGGTGCCCCAGATAGTGATGAATATTGTTGAACAACAGGTCGAGCAACACATCCAGTGGCGTCTTCAGTGACTGCCGCGTGCCGAGGCCGCTGAGCGGAGAGTCGTCGGTGGCGATCACCAGCAGACGCCCCGGGGAAAACAGCAAGCCGCAGGATGACACTTCGAAGGCCAGGCTGCCGCCGCCGGAGTAGTTTTCCGGGCGTTTCCAGATCAGGAACAGGTTGTCGGGGTGGAACTCGATGCGCGACACCTCGTCGGGGTCCAGGGCCGAGGCCAGAGCGTGTTCATCGAGCTTGAAATGGCTGTGCAACAGGTCCCGTTCAGCTGCATCAGGGTTGCTGAACAGCATCACGTCGGCGTCCAGCCGTTCGACCGCGTGCAGGGCGCCGTGGCTCAGTTCAAAGCTCTTGATCATCGGCCGCTCACCAAGCCTGACCGCGGCGCTTGAGCTCCAGCCGACGGACAAACTCTTCCAGCACCAAGGAATACAAATCGTCCTGCAAGTAGGCGTCTTCGATGCCTGCGTCCATGTTCGGGTTGTCGTTGACCTCGATCACCACCACTTTGTCGCCGGACTGTTTGAGGTCGACGCCGTAGAGGCCGTCGCCGATGAGATTCGCGGTTTTCACCGCCAGTTCAACCACCGCTCGCGGCGCTTCGTGAACCGCCAGGGTGCGGCATTCGCCGTTGATGTCCTGGCCTTTGGCTTTGTGGTTGTAGATCTGCCAATGGCCCTTGGACATGAAGTACTGACAGGCAAAGATCGGCTTGCGGTTGAGTACGCCAATGCGCCAGTCGTATTCGGTGTAGAAAAATTCCTGAGCCAGCAGCAACACCGAGTGTTCGAACAGTTCGGCGGTGGCTTCAAGCAAGGCTTGCTGGCTTTCGACCTTGATAACGCCCTTTGAGAAACAACCGTCGGGTATCTTCAACACCAGTGGAAACCCCAGACGCTCGCCTACCCGCTCGAAATCTTCCGGTCGTTCCTTGTAGAGGATTTCAGTGGCGGGCATGCCCAGCTGATGGCTCTTGAGCAAATCAGTCAGGTAAACCTTGTTGGTGCAGCGCAGGATCGACGCCGGGTCATCCATCACCACCAAACCTTCGCTCTCGGCTTTTTTGGCGAAGCGGTAGGTGTGGTTGTCAACGCTCGTTGTCTCGCGGATCAGGAGCCCGTCGTATTCGGCGATTCGGGCGTAGTCCTTGCGTTCAATCAGCTCGACGTCGATGCCTAGCGTCTTGCCAACCCTGACGAAGTTGTCCAAAGCCTTGGGATTGGAGGGCGGCAATGCTTCTTGCGGATCGTGCAGAATGGCCAGGTCATAACGGG
This sequence comes from Pseudomonas sp. GW822-FHT02E03, assembly GCF_058802325.1. NCBI lineage: Bacteria > Pseudomonadati > Pseudomonadota > Gammaproteobacteria > Pseudomonadales > Pseudomonadaceae > Pseudomonas > Pseudomonas sp. GW822-FHT02E03. Next base: position 225,631 of record NZ_JBXAOA010000003.1, read on the forward strand.
CCAATCGCCTGGAGCGCGGCATGCGCCAGATCTTGCGACTGAAACTGTCAAGCGCATTAGCGAATTGATCTTCCTGATCTTCACGCAACTTATGCAAGGCGCCAGACTTTACACCTTCGATGTGCCAACCGTTAGTTCGACGAAACTCAACCAGCAATATCGGACATGAAAAAACCTCGAACAACTGTCGAGCCAGATCCTGTAATGGCTCGATAGCGGTTTTGCCGAAATACAGTGTCAGGGTAAATCCTTCGGTATCGCTGTAAAGATGATTGCTGAGGGCCTTATCCAGGGTTTTATCCAGATCATCCAGGGCCAGCCCATACAGGGATTTTCGGGTCAATTCACTGATGGTCCGTACCGACGGAATAACCTTGTGCCCCCGTGCTTCGGCCAGCAGCGAGCAGTAATAGCCGTGCCCGAGGTACTTGTAGCTGCGGCACAGGTTAATCACCTGAACCCGCTTGCCCTGCTCGTTATCGCGGGTCTGTTCGAGGTATTCCTGAGCAGTGACGATGTCTTCACTGGGGAAATAGGAGGCCCAGTCTTCCTTACGTTCAACGATGATCATCAACTGGCTGGAAGTTCTGATCGAGCCATTTAAATAGTTTGTAGAGGTTATTGCTGTTGGTAACGTTTGCTCAGATACTTCGCGCCAATGACCTTGTACCGCTGACATAGTGATTGATCCATTTGAAGAACAAGACCTTTCCTATTAAGCACGAACTTTTTTTAAAGTCCCGTTTCGTTACGCAACTTTTACGGCGGTTATATGAATCCTGTTTTTCGCTTGGCGGTAGTTGAAGATATACCGTCACTGCTGGCACTCGAACAGCAATGTTTCACCACGGACCGGCTCAACAGTCGCAGTTTTCAATGGATGATTACTCGGGCTCACGGGCAACTGCTGGTGGCCCAACGAGGCGAGCAATTGGTGGGCTATGCGGTGGTGCTGTTTCACCGGGGCACTTCATTGGCGCGCCTGTACTCGATTGCGATAGCCCTTGATGCTCGCGGCAGTGGACTGGGCAAGCAATTGCTCGAACGTGTCGAGGCCTGCGCTATTGAGCATGACTGCGCCTACCTGCGGCTGGAAGTGCGCATCGACAATCCAACGGCGATTGCTCTGTATGAGCGTAACGGCTACCGGCGTTTTGCGCTGATTCACGACTATTACCAGGACCATGCCGACGCGCTGCGCCTGGAAAAACGTATCCTCCAGCACCGCGATTCACGCAACATCAAGGTGCCTTACTACCCGCAGACCACCGAGTTCACCTGCGGCCCGGCCTGCCTGCTGATGGCCATGGGCGCGCTGCAAGACGATCGAACGCTGGAGCGCGGCGAAGAACTGCAAATCTGGCGCGAGGCGACCACGGTGTTCATGACGTCTGGCCACGGTGGCTGCAGCCCTCAAGGTCTGGCGCTGGCAGCGTGGCGGCGTGGCTTTCGAGTGCAGCTACAACTGAGCATGGCCGGGCCGCTGTTTCTTGACGGCGTGCGCGATGCGCATAAAAAAGACGTAATGCGCCTGGTACACGAGGCGTTCACAGCGCAGTTGCAAGCCACCGACGTGGAACGAATGATCGGCGGACCACTGGATCTGCCACGGTTACTGCACGATGGCGGACAGCCGCTGGTATTGATCAGCAGCTATCGCCTGACCCGTTCCAAGGCGCCGCACTGGGTGATCGTCACCGATTGCGACGAAGAGTTCGTCTACCTGCACGATCCGGATGTGGATCACAGCCAGCATCGTCAGCCGATGGACTGCCAGCACTTGCCGGTCAGCCATGGGGAATTCGACAAGATGTGCAGTTTCGGACGAGGCAAGCTGCGGGCTGCGGTGATTCTCTACCGGCGTGAGTAAACCTGTGGCGAGGGAGCTTGCTCCCGTTCGAGTGCGAAGCAGTCGATTGCATGGGGGCGCTTCGCACCCCGGCGGGAGCAAGCTCCCTCGCCACAGGACTTGTGCGCTACTTCAGGCCAAGCTTGTACAGCCCCCCGTCATCTTCATCGGTCAGCAAATACAGATAACCATCCGGCCCCTGCCGTACATCACGAATCCGTTTGTTGAGCTCACCCAACAACCGCTCTTCGTGAACAACCTTGTCGCCTTCGAACTGCAGGCGAATCAGCTCCTGACTCACCAGCGCCCCGATAAACACGTTGTGCTGCCAGGCCTTGAAGCGATCGCCGTCATAGAAGGCCATGCCGCTTAGGCCGGGGGATTTTTCCCAGACATGGTGCGGGCCCACGGTACCTTCGGCGGTTTCGCCCTTGGCTTCCGGGATCGGCAGGCCGGTATAGTTGATGCCGTGGGTTGCCATCGGCCAGCCATAATTTTTGCCACGCTCGATGATGTTGATCTCGTCGCCGCCCCGTGGGCCGTGCTCGTTTTCCCAGAGCGTGCCGCTCCAGGGATTGAGTGCCGCGCCTTGCGGGTTGCGTTGGCCGTAAGACCAGATTTCCGGGCGAACGCCTTTTTGCCCGACAAAGGGATTGTCTTCCGGCACCTTGCCATCCGGATAGAGCCGCACGATCTTGCCTTGCAGCTTGTCGAGATCTTGCGCCGTGGGCCGGTCGTTATTCTCGCCCAAGGTGATGAACAGATAACCGTCACGGTCGAATACCAGTCGTGAGCCGAAATGATTGCCGACCGAGAGCTTGGGTTCCTGACGGAAAATCACCCTGAAATCCTTGATCGCCGTCAGGTCTTCCGACAACCGTCCGCGACCGACCGCCGTGCCGGCCTTGCCGCCCTCACCGCCCCCTTCGGCGTAAGACAGATAGACCATGCGGTCTTGCTTGAAATCGGGCGACAACACCACATCGAGCAATCCGCCCTGCCCCTTGGCCCAGACCTGAGGCACACCATTGAGCGGACCCGAGAGTTTGCCGTCGGCACTGACCAGCCGCAGGTTGCCGGGCCGTTCGGTCACCAGCATCCCTTGGCGGTCAGGCAGAAACGCCAGCGACCAAGGGTGGTCCAGGCCTTTAACGATCGGCGTGAGCTCAAGGGTGCCCTGCTCGCTTTTAAAATCCTGTGTTGGCGCTGCAAAGGCGGGTGCCGTGACGGTTAATAACGCGCTGGTACAGAAAGTGGCCAAGAGGGTTTTACGCAACATGCACGATTCCTTTTGTCGTCAATAGCGCTGGCAAGACTTCTGTCTTGCCGTTCAACGGTAGTTACGGTCCGAGCCCCGGGGGGGTGGATTGGGAATGAATTTCGGTTGGCTGGTGGGAGCCTGCCGATCTTGCGGATAGCGGTTGCCAATACCGCCGTTATCGAGCGTTGGCGATCGTGGCACAGGCACCGTGTTGGGCCCGCGGATTACCGGGATATTGGGTTGCGTGCCTTGCATGCTGTTGGGATTGGCCCGGCGAATCGGGCTGTTGTAGGGATTGTTGTTGCTTCCCGGCAGGTTCTGCGTCAGCAGCAAGGGCGAAGAAGACGATGCGGCGTCTGCCAGAGCCAAAGGGCTTAGCACGCCACTCAATGCCAGCGCGATGACGCCGAGCACACATCGGTTCATGGGGGACCTCTCTAAATGAGCGTGCCATGCTTCATGGATGAATAGAGCCACGCTACGCCCAGGGTTCGGATTTGTTAACTAAAACCTCCCCCACAACATGTAACACGAGTTAACCGCACCGCCGATCCGCCCGCTGGACCGGGCCGCCGCCGACTGAAACTTTTGCCCTTGGCCACAGGTCACCAGTACATCAACGACGAGGTCACGACGATGGCACGGGCAATCTGGAAAGGCGCAATCAGTTTCGGTCTGGTGCACATTCCCGTGGCGCTGGTTTCGGCGACGTCTTCGCACGGGATCGATTTCAACTGGCTCGACAGCCGCAGCATGGACCCGGTCGGCTACAAGCGCATCAACAAGGCCACCGGCAAGGAAGTCACCCAAGAGCACATCGTCAAAGGGATCGAGTACGAAAAAGGACGTTACGTGGTGCTCAGTGAAGAGGAGATTCGCTCGGCTCATCCACTGTCGACCCAAACCATCGACATTTTTGCCTTTGTCGGCAGCGAGCAGATCCCCCTGCAGAACATCGACACGCCCTACTACCTGGCGCCGGACAAACGCGGCGGCAAGGTCTATGCGCTGTTGCGCGAAACCCTCAGCAAAACCGACAAGGTCGCCCTGGCCCGCGTGGTGTTGCACTCGCGCCAGCACCTGGCGGCCCTCATGCCGCTGGAGTCAGCCATGGTGCTGGTGATGCTGCGATGGCCCGCCGAAGTGCGCAGCCTGGATCAACTGGAACTGGGCAGTGAAGTGACCAAGCCGGATCTGGCCAAAGGTGAGTTGGAGATGGCCAAACGGCTGGTGGAAGACATGAGTGCCGACTGGACGCCCGAAGAGTACCGCGACAGTTTCGAAGACAAGATCATGGCGCTGGTCGAGAAGAAGGCGAATGAAGGCAAGATCGAAGATGTCGAAACCGTGACGGGTGAAGAGGTGCGTAAAACCGCCGATGTTATCGATCTGACCGAACTGCTCAAACGCAGTCTTGGTGGCAAGGGCAGCGGTAAACCCGCGGCAAAAGCCAAAACGAGCGCAGACAAAAAAGCCACGAAGCATTCTCGTGGCTGACGGGTCACAATAGCACTCATAAATTATGCGGTGAAAATACCGGCCTCTTCGCGGGCAAGCCCGCTCCCACAGGTTCGGCGGCGTTCGCAAAATTTGTATTCGACGCGGACACTGTGGGAGCGGGCTTGCCCGCGATGGCGTCATGCGCCACAACGCAAAACTCAGATCAAAACAAAAATCGCCAGCAACCCAGCAAAAACCACCCATTTCTCCAGGTAATAGCGAGTGCGGTTACGCTTTTTGAGCGCTTTGCCGCGCAGGCGAATCTTGTAGATTTTGGCAAACAAACGGTTGATAGCACCGGTCTTGTCACCCGCATCGTTCGGCGCGCCCGCCGCTGCCATAGCCGTATGGCTGAACCAACGGTTGAACGCCGCCGCCCAGCGATACTTCATCGGCCGCTCGATGTCACAGAACAGAATGATGCGGTTCTGCGCAGTGGTGTTTTCGGCGTAATGAATGAAAGTCTCATCGAACATCACGGCCTCGCCATCGCGCCAATGGTAGTTCTCACCATCGACGTTGATATAGCAACCGGCATCGTTCGGCGTTTCCAGCCCCAAGTGATAACGGTAAGAACCGGCATACGGATCGCGGTGACGGACCAGTTTCGAACCCGGCGGCAGTTCGGCGAACATCGCGGCCTTGATCGAGCCGATGCTTTGCACCAGTTCAGTCGTACGCGGGCAGAGCTTTGCGGCGGACGGGTGACTGTCGCCGTACCATTTGAGGTAGAAACGCTTCCAGCCACTTTTGAAAAACGAGTTGAAACCAACGTCGTCGTACTGATTGGAACGTTTGATCTCCCCGGCCTTGAGCAAATTCTGGCCTTCAGCGCGAATCTCTTCCCAATGAGCCTGCAAAGGGCTCAAGTCGGGAAAGTCTGCCGGATTGAGATAAGGCTTGTTCGGCGTTTTGGAGAACAGATAAAGGAAGCAATTGATCGGCGCCAGAAACGTCGAGTGGTCGCTTAACTGACGGCCTAATTTGTGGCGCACCTTTCCGCGCAAGTGAACATACGCGACGGAGATGACATAAATAGCGGCAATGATAAGTTTCACGAAAATCGTCACACGTCAGAAGTGAACAAACTGCGTCCCGATGGCGCGTTCTTGAGCCATGCCGATGGACGGCATGAGGTTGAAAGATGGCATTTTAGCCATACCTTGTAACTAATAGTTAACCTTCAACTGTGAAAATGTGTCCACTTAGTAGCGCGGCTCGGCCGGTAATGCGAACCGCTCTCCCCGATAGTAGCCCCATGCCATACCACCATCCGTCGAATATGTAAACACGACACTCAATACGCGGCCCCGTCTGGCTTAGCCTTTGCAAAGGCCGGACCTAGCAGCCCCAGAGCGACATAATTCTGACGCGGCGGCATTTAAATTAACGCTTAGGACTCCAGCGATACGCTTGGTCAGTCACCGGGAGATGTAACGTGTCAACTCTCAATGAAATCGCAGCGAACCACGCGAGAATGGCTAAGGCAAAAGCAGAAGAGTCGACCGGGCTGAGTGAGCGGCACCTTCAAATAGTGGGAAGTTTCGAAATCCCGTCTATCGATGACCAACAACACATTCCACTGCACCTTATCACCGGAGGGCAGGACAACCACCTCGTACAAGCTACTGGCTACTTGCTCTGAGTCTCGATCTGGTCAGTCGCCGGCTTGTCGCACGCTGTTCGTTCAGCGTGCGGCAAAGCCAGATGTTCAATCGCTGCCAACGAGTCGATTGCTGCTGTATCAGTTGCCTCGGCTGAGTTGCACGTTCTGGCTTGTGCATTCGGAGGTGCTAACAGTACCCATGAAAGCATTCATCTTCACGGCACACTTCTCGATGTTCAAGCCATTACGGCCGTCGCTCGATATGTTGGTGACATAGGGGCCCGCAGTTGTGCAACCGGCCAAAACAGCGAGCAAGCTCAACGCAATGAGATTGAGTTTCATATGAGTCCTTTCGAGCAGTGGCCTAGGCCAATGGGTTCGCCGAAATGGCTCAGTAAGCAATAGTCGATCAACTTCAGGAGCGCCAGCACCCAAAGGTCTGGAGTTCATAGCACCGAAATCTCGCATCGTAGAAGTTGCCCAGACGCGTTGCGTCTGGGGAACGTGATTTGGTGCCCACCCTGACCAAGTGCTGGCCATTCAGCAATCCATCTGAAACACACGAGGCCGGGCAAGCGGTGCTGACTTTACCCAGAGCCACGCCAAGTGTCCCGAACACAACGCTGAACAAAAATAACATCGAGGTAGCTCTACGCTCCCCTGCCTATCCAGGATGAACGACCTCCCAGCCAGCCCCCGGTTCTGCACAAACCGGGGCCGAACCTTGAAGAAGCCTGCGACACGTTATCGCCCACCGTACAACTGCCGTCACACATATGCGACAATATGCGCAATGTCTGGCATGAATCCCGCCTTTTTGCCCAACAGCTTGGACACAACGTCCAGATGCTGCTCTCGACTTATGCGCGCTGGTTGAACTCTAGCGGTGACTGGGAAGAGATGGAGAGAAACTCCAGAATGTCCCAGGAATGGCCCAAGCGCCAAATGCGCAGCTCGCAACCCATTGATAGGTAAAGTAATTGATCTCCACAGCTAACATCACGATGCAGTTCGGCGCCAAGCCGCTATTCGAAAACGTTTCGGTCAAATTCGGCGCCGGTAACCGCTACGGCCTGATCGGCGCCAACGGTTGCGGCAAGTCGACCTTCATGAAAATTCTCGGTAACGACCTCGAGCCGTCCGGCGGCCAGGTCATGCTCGAGCCGAACGTGCGTCTGGGTAAACTGCGTCAGGACCAGTTCGCCTACGAAGAATTTACCGTGATCGACACCGTGATCATGGGTCACGAAGAGCTGTGGAAGGTCAAGGCCGAGCGCGACCGCATCTACTCGCTGCCGGAAATGACCGAAGAAGACGGCATGGCCGTGGCCGAGCTGGAAACCGAATTCGCCGAAATGGACGGCTACACCGCCGAATCCCGCGCCGGTGAATTGCTGTTGGGTCTGGGTATCGGCATCGAGCAGCATTTTGGCCCGATGAGCGAAGTGTCCCCGGGCTGGAAACTGCGCGTGTTGCTGGCGCAGGCACTGTTCTCCGATCCTGAAGTGCTGTTGCTCGACGAACCGACCAACCACCTGGACATCAACACTATCCGCTGGCTGGAAAACATTCTGACCCAGCGCTCCAGCCTGATGATCATCATCTCCCACGACCGTCACTTCCTGAACAGCGTGTGCACCCACATGGCTGACCTGGACTACGGCGAGCTGCGCCTGTTCCCGGGCAACTACGACGAGTACATGACCGTGGCGACCCAGTCCCGCGAGCAACTGCTGTCGGACAACGCCAAGAAGAAGGCGCAGATTTCCGAGCTGCAATCGTTCGTCAGCCGCTTCTCGGCCAACGCCTCGAAAGCCAAGCAAGCGACCTCCCGCGCCAAGGCGATCGACAAGATCCAACTGGCCGAAGTCAAGCCTTCGAGCCGTGTGAGCCCGTTCATCCGTTTCGAACAAACCAAGAAGCTGCACCGTCAGGCGGTCATCGTCGAGCGCATGGCCAAAGGCTTCGATGGCAAGACACTGTTCAAGGACTTCAGCTTCCAGGTTGAAGCCGGCGAGCGCGTGGCGATCATCGGCCCGAACGGTATCGGTAAAACCACCCTGCTGCGCACCCTGGTCAACGAACTGACCCCGGATGCCGGTACCGTGAAGTGGACCGACGCCGCTGAACTGGGCTACTACGCCCAGGACCACGCACACGACTTCGAAGACGACTGCAACCTGTTCGACTGGATGGGCCAGTGGACCCAGGGCGGCGAACAACTGGTTCGCGGCACCCTCGGCCGGATGCTGTTCTCCAACGATGAAATCCTCAAGTCGGTCAAGGTCATCTCCGGTGGTGAGCAAGGTCGCATGCTGTTCGGCAAGCTGATCCTGCAAAAGCCGAACGTGCTGGTGATGGACGAGCCGACCAACCACTTGGACATGGAATCCATCGAGGCGCTGAACCTGGCGCTGGAGAACTACCCGGGCACGCTGATCTTCGTCAGCCACGACCGTGAGTTCGTATCGTCCCTGGCCACTCGCATCATCGAATTGAGCGCCGATGGCGTGATCGACTTCAGCGGCACCTATGACGACTACCTGCGTAGTCAGGGTGTTTTGATGTAAGACGGCTGCAAGCTTCAATTGAAAAGCCCTGTCCTGGTGACGGGGCTGATCGTTCCCACGCTCTGCGTGGGAATGCCGCCAGGGACGCTCAGCGTTCCCGCTTTGAAGGGTGACGCAGAGCGTCACGGGATGCATTCCCACGCAGAGCGTGGAAACGATCGCTAGCTGTATCGTTAGCCTGCTTCCTTTTATTCCCCGCCCACGCCATGATGCAGTTCTCCTACCGCCGCCCGCGAAAGAGCTCTCATGTCAGTGCAGCAACTGCCCCCGCAAAGCTCCATGGCGATCACCCTGCAGATCGTCTCCATCGTTTTCTATACCTTTATTGCCTTCCTCTGCATCGGCCTGCCGATTGCGGTGTTGCCCGGGTATGTCCACGAACAGTTGGGGTTCAGCGCCATCGTGGCGGGGCTGACCATTGGTTCTCAGTACCTGGCTACCCTGCTCAGCCGGCCCATGGCCGGACGTCTGTCGGACAGCATCGGTACCAAACGGGCGATTGTTTACGGCTTGTCGGGGATTGCGTTGAGCGGCGTGCTGACACTGCTGTCGACCCTGCTGCAAGGTTTGCCGTTGTTGAGCCTGATCATCCTGATCGCTGGCCGCTTGTTGCTGGGGATCGCTCAAGGGTTGATCGGGGTCGGCACGATCAGTTGGTGCATGGGTCAGGTCGGTGCCGAGCACACGGCGCGTTCGATTTCCTGGAACGGGATCGCCTCGTACGGCGCCATCGCCATCGGTGCGCCACTGGGGGTGGTGATGGTCGCTGAGCTGGGGTTCGCCAGCCTCGGGATCGCGCTGTCGTTACTGGCCTTGCTGGCGCTGCTGTTGATCCGCAACAAACCTTCGGTGCCGGTGATTCGCGGCGAGCGCCTGCCGTTCTGGGCGGTGTTCGGGCGAATTGCCCCCTTCGGCGCGAGTCTGAGCCTGGCGTCCATCGGATACGGCACGCTCACTACCTTTATTACCCTGTATTACGTCAGCCTTGGCTGGACCGGCGCGGCTTATTGCCTGACGGTATTCGGGGTCTGTTTCATTCTGGCGCGGTTGTTGTTCATCTCCAGCATCAGCCGTTTCGGTGGCTTCACTTCAGCCATCGCCTGCATGACCATTGAAACCGTGGGGCTGGTCCTGCTGTGGCTGGCGCCCTCGACGGGTTATGCCTTGATCGGCGCTGGGCTGACCGGGTTCGGTCTGTCGCTGGTGTATCCGGCGCTGGGGGTGGAAGCGATCAAGCAAGTGCCCAATTCCAGTCGCGGAGCGGGTTTGAGTGCCTATGCGGTGTTTTTCGATCTGGCGCTGGCGATTGCCGGACCGCTGATGGGCGCGGTGGCGTTGAACCTGGGGTATTCGTGGATTTTCTTTAGTGCGGCGATGTTGTCGGTGACCGGACTCGGTTTGACCCTGCTGCTGAAACGCCGAGCGATGGTCTAAGCCTGCCGCATATTTTCTGTGGGAGCGGGCTTGCTCGCGAATGCGGTGGGTCAGATACATCTATCTCGACTGACACGCCCTCTTCGCGAGCAAGCCCGCTCCCACAAAGGTTCCGGGAACATTATTGATCGGCGGTCTGCATCCCGGCGCGGGTAGGTTTGCCCAGGGCATGGGCGAAGAACCGTCCGGCTTCGGAAATCATGTTGCGGTGAATGTCCTTGCGGTCGACGCCGTCGGCATCGGTACACAGCGCCGGCATGGCGGCGACCTGTTCTTCGTTGCACGGCGCCAGGAATACGAAGTGCCCTGCCCCGGCCAGCAATTTGAAGTCCGGTGCGGTTGGCAGTTTGCGCGCAAGCGCTGCGGCGTTTTTGTCGAACGCCACCAATTTGTCGCCATCACCGCTGTACAGCAGCACCGGCACATGCACGTCGGCCAAGGTATGGCGGCCGAACTTCAGGCTCAGCGGTGCCATCAGTAACAAGGCATGCACGCGCGGGTCCGCCACTGGCTGCAAATCATCGCGGTCGACGATCAGTTCGCCTTGCGTATTGCAGGCATCGTGATCGTCCGGGCGCTCCTGGCAATAACGGCGCAGACGATCCAGATCCGGCGTGGCACCAGACAGAATCAACGCAGTCTCACCGCCCGCCGAATAGCCAATCACCCCGACCTGCTCGGCATTGACGAAAGGCGCGAGCATCCGGTCGCCCAAGGTCGCGGTAATGGCTTCGGAAATCTGGATCGGTCGACCATAAAGGTTGCTCAAGGTGCCGAGGCGGCTGTGGTCTTTGGAGTTGTCGCCGGGATGGATCACAGCCACCACCACAAAGCCCTTGCGCGCCAATGAGGTGGCGAGGTCGTGCAGGGCCAGCGGGGTTCCGGTGTTGCCGTGGGACAGCATCAGCATCGGGAAACGTCCGATGGCGACTTTGGTGTCTTCACCCGCTTCGACCGTGTAGCCCTCGAGCGTGCTGGAATGTTCCTTTTCACTGGACGGGTAAAAGGCGATGGCACGCATCGGCTGCAGGTCCAGCGGATCGAGGAACGTCATCTCATGGAAGCCGACGCTCCAGTGAGGGTGCGGCGCAGGCGCGGCGTGCACTGAATTCAGGCTGCCGAGCAGGCAAATCAGTAGCGTTGCACAAAGACGTGCCATGGGATGCCCCCACCTTATTACCTGACCGCAGACGTTAAGCCTCGGTTGCATAACCTGGGCCAGAAACTGATCACGCCAGAAACAAAAAACTCCGTACCTGGCCATCACGATGACCAGAATACAGAGTTTCAGGGGTATTGCCCGAGCTGTTTACGACTTTACGCAAGCCTTACGCAGCAGCGAACAGTTGCTCGCTGATGTGCGCCTGAGCGTCGCTCATGGCTTTGGTGCGCACTTCATCACCGTAGGCCAGGCCATGGGCGCGGACGAACTCGATGTCGGTGATACCGAGGAAGCCGAACAGCACTTTCAGATAATCTTCGTGCGCAACACCGGTCGCCTGACCGGCATGCAAACCACCGGAAGTGGAAACGATCACGACTTTCTTGCCGCCGCACAGGCCTTCAGGGCCAGCTTCGGTGTAGCGGAAAGTCTGGCCGGCCACGGCGATGCGGTCGATCCAGGCCTTGAGTTGGGTCGGGATGGTGAAGTTGTACATCGGCGCGGCAATCACCACGGCATCGGCGGCGATGAATTCGGCCAGGGCCTGCGCGCTCAGATCGGCTTCATGCTGTTGCGCGGCATTACGCAGCTCTGCGGCAGTGCCGGCAGCAACCAGGGTGGCGGCGGAGAAATGGCTGATGGCATCGTCGGCCAGGTCGCGGTAAGTCACCACAACGCCAGGCTCGGCAGCTTGCCAGGTCTTGACGACTTCGCCGCTCAACTGACGGGAAGCCGAGTTGTCACCCAGAATGCTCGAATCGATATGCAGTAATTTCATGTGGGATCTCCAAGGTGAGGATCGCCACCGGGCGATCTGATGGAGACAATCCTACCGACGAAACCAATGGCTGATTAGTCGGCAATAATGCGATAGTTCGTCCCATTGATAGAACAGTCGAGTATTCAATCGATGCAAGACCTCAACGACCTCTACTATTTCGCCAAGGTGGTCGAAGCCGGTGGCTTTGCTGCAGCCGGGCGTTTGCTGGGGATTCCCAAGTCGCGATTGTCGCGACGCATTGCTGAGCTGGAAGAACGCCTCGGCGCGCGCCTGCTGCAACGCACAACCCGCCAACTCAACCTCACCGCCGTGGGCGAGCGTTACTTGCGCCATTGTCAGGCAATGCTGCTGGAGGCCGAAATGGCCGACGAGGCGGTGGCCAGCATGTCCAGCGAACCCCGGGGGCGCTTGCGAGTGTCCTGCCCCGTAGGGTTGGCCCACCAAATGCTGCCTGGCGTAATCAGTAACTTCCTGGAGAAATTCCCCCAGGTTCAACTGGAAGTCATGCTGCTCAATCGTCGGGTTGATTTGATCAACGAGGGCGTCGATGTCGCCTTGAGAGTGCGGGATCTGGGTGATGAAGATCCATTGCTGGTGACTCGTCGCCTGCGTCAGGCCCAGATGCTGATGGTTGCCAGCCCGGCATTTTTGCTCGGCCATGAAATCGATCACCCCGAAGACCTGAAAAACTTGCCCGTGCTCGGCGCTCTGGAGGCCGATCGCATGGTGCACATCCGCATGCTTGATCAACAGGGCAAAAGCTACGACCTGAGCCTCGAGGCGCGATTGGGCTGCGAAGATTTCATCGTGCGCAAAGCCTGCACCCTCAGCGGCCAGGGTTTTACCATGCTGCCCATGATGTATTGCGAGCAAGAGCTGGAAAACGGTTCGCTGGTGCAACTATTGCCCGAGTGGTCATTGCCGGGCGGCTGGCTGCAAGCCGTCTACCCTCATCGACGCGGGGTGATGCCGGCGGTGCGCGCCTGGGTCGATCATTTGATCGAATCATTCAATGTTTGCGGGGACAGACTGTTATGAAAGCGGGACGAATGAGCGAAGAGGATGTCGCGCAATACTGCCTGGCGTTGCCCGGCGCGCGGGAGGATTACAAGTGGGGTGGCGTGCGGGTGTTTTCGATTGCGGGGAACAAGATGTTTGCCTTGCAGAACCTGCGGGGACAGTCCTTGGCTTTCAAGGTCGACAAGGACCTGTTCCTGGGCCATTGCGACCGCCCGGGCATTCACCCGGCACCGTATCTGGCCCGGGCCCAGTGGGTCATCATGGAAACGCCCTACCCGCTGGGCACCGAAGAACTGCAAGGCTTGCTGCAACGTTCCCACCAATTGGTGGTGAGCAAGTTGCCCAAGCGCACGCAGGTCGGCTTATTGCTTTGAAGCGCTTTAAAACAATGCAAACAGGTTAGCGCCCAGAAACAGCTGATCGATCCAGAACACTTGATGCATCAGCACGATGAGCCAGAACACCAACTGAAACGAGACTTTGCGGGTCTTGTGCCGAAACGCTTGCTGGGCCAGCAAAGCGCCCGGCCAACCACCCGCCAGCTCCACCGCGTGCAAGACGTTCTCCGGCGTGCGCCAACGGTCGGCGCGGGCCTTGTGCTTGTCGCTCCAGTACAGGAAAAACGCCAGCACGCTGACGATGCCGTAGGCCGCCAGGGGAATCACCGACACCCCGCGCAGCCACATCGACACCGAGCCAAACAACGGCACTGCGCACAGCACAACGAACACCAGCAGTTTCAGCCGCAGGTTCTGCATGGCGCCCCCGGACTTGCGCCCGGGGTTGTTGTTGCGTGCACTGGAATCGTTCATGGCTTGACCGCTGTCCAGTCGACCCAGCCGAATTGCCAAGTGGCCAGGATCACCAGACCGAATGCAATGCGATACCAGGCGAATGTCGCGTAGCTGTGGCTGGCAATGAATATCAGCAGGGCCCGAACGGCGATCATCGCAAAGATGAAGGCGGTGATGAAGCCAATGGCAAATACCGGAAAATCAGCCGGCACAAACAGGTTGCGGTATTTGTAACCCGAGTACACCGCCGCGCCGACCATGGTTGGCATGGCAAGGAAGAACGAGAATTCGGTGGCCGTTTTGCGCGACAACCCGAACAGCAAGCCGCCAATGATCGTCGAGCCGGAACGCGAAGTCCCGGGGATCATCGCCAGGCACTGGGCGAAGCCGACTTTGAGAGCGTCTTTCCAGGTAATGTCATCGACGCTTTCAGCATGCACTTCATGCTGACGACGTTCGGCCCACAACATCACGACCCCGCCCACGACCAATGCGGTAGCCACGGTAATCGGGTTAAACAGGTACTCGTGAATCAAGTCGGCGAAAATCACCCCCAACACCACCGCCGGCAGGAAAGCGATCAACAGGTTCGCGGTAAAACGCCGAGCGCTGGGCTGCGTCGGCAAGCCAATGACCACGTCGAAGATCTTGCGGCGAAACTGCCAGACCACCGCAAGGATCGCGCCGAGCTGAATGATGATATTAAAAGCCATGGCCCGCTCGCCGCCGAAATTGAGCAAGTCCGCCACAATAATCTGGTGCCCGGTACTGGAAATGGGCAAGAACTCCGTCAGCCCTTCTACCACGCCTAAAATCAATGCCTGAAAGGCCGTCCAAAGATCCATCAATCCCCCAAGAAACAATGCCCCCAGGCATGCTCCGTTAATAATTCATATGCATTAGCTGCGATCAACCTTAGCTGAATCCCCGCGCGCACAAGCTCCACGCAAAACGGTAAAAATTGCGTGAAAAGAGACTTGGGCTCAGGTTTTCCTGCGCGGGGCCGAAATCCTATCAGACAAGCCTCGTTTACGCTGCCGCGTAATAGGACCTGAGTCGGATAGGCCCGATCGGCAAAGTGTGATTGGATGCTGGCGATCGTTTATTACAAGAACAAGAAACCGGAGTAACCGCGTTATGAACAGCTTGCGCAGTGTGTCGATCAGCCGACGCTTGTGGCTCATCTTGATCGTGGCCGTGGTGATGCTATTGACGTTGGGCGTGTTGATGCTCAAGCAGATTCACGACGACCTCTATCAGGCCAAGGCCCAAAAGACCCAGCACGTGGTGCAGACCGCCAGCGGGATCCTCACCTACTATCACGGCCTGGAAACTGCCGGCACCCTCACCCGCGATGCCGCGCAAAAACAGGCACTGACCGCCGTGCGCGGTTTGCGCTACGACCAGAACGATTATTTCTGGATCAACGACCTGACGCCCGTCATGGTCATGCACCCGACCAATCCGAAACTTGAAGGTCAGAATCTCTCGACGATCCGCGACCCCGACGGTTTCGCGCTGTTCAACGAGATGGTTGCCATCGCCAAGGCCAAGGGTGCCGGCATGGTCGATTACCGCTGGCCGAAACCGGGCGCCAGCGCGCCGGTGGAAAAAACCTCCTACGTGAAACTGTTCGAGCCCTGGGGTTGGGTGATCGGTTCCGGCGTGTACATCGATGACATGCAGGCCGAGTTTTATGCCCAAGTCTGGAAGGCCTCTTTTGTGGGGCTGGTCATTGCGCTGATCATGGCCCTGCTGGTGATCATGATTGCCCGCAGCATCGTGCGTCCGCTCCAGGAAACCGTGAACGCCATGGCCAACATTGCCAGCGGTGAAAGCGACCTGACCCGCAGCCTCGATACCCACGGTCAGGACGAAGTCACGCAACTGGCCCGGCACTTCAACGCCTTCACCGCGAAACTGCGTCTGGTGATCAGTCAGCTGCAAGTGTCCGCTGGTGCGCTGGGCCAATCTTCCAATGAACTGGGCAATGATGCCGCGCAAGCCCAGCAGCGCAGCCAACAGCAATCCCAACAAATGGAACTGGTGGCGACCGCGATCAACGAAGTGACCTACGGCGTGCAGGATGTGGCCAAAAACGCCGAACACGCGGCCAGTGAAATGCGCAATGCCGAGTCTCAAGCGCAACAGGGCCAGGTCAATATCGACGGCAGCCTGCAGCAGATCGACAAGCTGTCGTCGACCATCGATCAAGCCGTTGAAGTGATTCGTACGCTGGCCGCCGAAAGCACGCAAATCGGCAGCGTTCTGGAAGTGATCCGCTCCATCGCCGAGCAAACCAACTTGCTGGCCCTCAACGCAGCCATCGAAGCCGCCCGAGCCGGCGAGCAAGGTCGCGGGTTTGCGGTGGTCGCCGATGAAGTGCGCCTGTTGGCCCAGCGTACTCAAAAATCGACGGCGGAAATCCAGTCGATGATCGAACGCCTGCAAAGCCATTCGGAAGCGGCGGTCAAGGTGATTGGCGACAGTAGCCGTGCCTCGCAACTGACCATCGAGCAGGCCGGCCTGGCCGGCGCCAGCCTGAATGCCATCGGCCAGGCCTTGCGCAATCTCAATGGGTTGAACGCTTCGATTGCCAGTGCGACCTTGCAACAGGCCCACGTGGTGGAAGACATCAATCAGAACGTGACCCAAGCCGCAGGCTTGTCCCACAGCACGGCACTGGCGGCCGAGCAGTCGAGCGTGGCCAGTGTTCATCTCAAGGAATTGAGCGAGCAGTTGAACGGGTTGTTGAAGCAGTTTCGGGTGTAACTCTTTTCTTCACCTGACGCGATCCCTTGTGGGAGCGGGCTTGCTCGCGAAAGCGGTATATCAGGCAGCATCAATATTGACTGTGCCGCCGCCTTCGCGAGCAAGCCCGCTCCCACAGGGATTGCGTTTGATTGACTGGCATTGGCAAGCCCCCTTCCCCACAACAAGCCCATTCCCCAACAATCCGGGTACAATTCGCCCCCTTCATTTTTACGACACCAAGGAACCTCCATGTCCGGGCTTGAACTGTTTGCTGCCGCCCTCGGCGTGATTGCCGTCTGGTTGACGGTCAAACAGAACCCCTGGTGCTGGCCGATCGGTCTGGTCATGGTGCTGCTGTATAGCTGGATCTTTTTCGAAGTGAAGCTGTATTCGGACATGCTGCTGCAAGTGATCTACGCCGGTTTGCAGATCTACGGCTGGTGGCAGTGGACCCAGGGGACCGCAACTCATGGCAAGCGGCATGTCAGCCTGCTCGATGGCAAATCCGTTGCGCTCGGACTGGCCGTCGGCGCAGTCGGCAGTTTGCTGCTGGGCGCCGCGATGGCCCACTGGACCGATGCCGCGCAGCCCTGGCTCGATGCGGCACTGACCGGTTTCAGCCTGGTGGCGCAGTTATGGATGGCGCAAAAACGTCTGCAATGCTGGCCGCTGTGGATCGCACTGGACATCATCTTTGTTGGCCTGTTCATCTACAAAGAGCTGTACCTGACTGCAGGTCTTTATGGGGCGTTCGCACTACTGGCGGTGCATGGCTGGCGGACATGGCGCACCGACCCGGCGTTGCGCACATGAAAGTTCTGGTACTGACCGGGCCTGAATCCAGCGGCAAGAGCTGGCTGGCCGCCGAACTGCAACAGCAACTCGGTGGTGTTCTGGTGGGTGAATACGTGCGCTGGTTTATTGAGCAGAAGGCGCGCGACACCTGCCTGGCCGATATCCCTGAAATCGCTCGCGGTCAGTTGCAATGGGAAGACGACGCTCGCGTCCAGGGGCCGTCGTTGCTGATTCTCGACACTCACTTGCTGAGCAACATGCTCTGGAGCCAGACCCTGTTTGGCGATTGCCCGGCCTGGCTCGAGCAAGCACTGCTGGCTCGACACTATGACTTGCACTTGCTGCTGTCGCCCGAACAAGTCGATTGGACCGATGACGGTCAGCGCTGTCAGCCCGAACTGGATGCACGCCGGGCTTTTTTCAACGCGACTCAAGCATGGCTGGAGCAGCATCGACAACCTGTTCAAGTGCTTCAGGGCGATTGGGCCGAACGCCGGTTTCAGGCATTGCAAGCCGTCACGCTGCTGCTCGGGCGCTGAGCCGGCCAACACCCAAATCCCTGTGGGAGCGGGCTTGCCCGCGAAGACGGCGGCACAGTTAATATTGATGTCGCCTGACACACCGCCTTCGCGGGCAAACCCGCTCCCACATTGGATTGCGCGGAGCTGAAGGACACTGGCCAAATACTCCAGCATTTGTTGCAGAATTTTTGCAAATACGTCCGCTTCTGAAACACCGCCCCCTCTCGAACAACCCGTCTCAACGCTGGTCATCGTCTTGTCATGCGATGTGTTAGAGCGCTGATACATCCTGCACAAAGCTTGGATCCAGTGCTATTGCGATCTCTTATCAATATTGCCGTCCCGGCGGTTGTCTCAGACCTGAAACACCCTTTTATCGATCCACCAGCGTTGATCGATAACCCTCTGAATCAAAACAATAATCAAAAACCGGCACAGCTTTCGCTCATTCCTTCACAACGCTGACCAGGACCAGCCACAACAAAGAAGGAATTGCCGCCGTGGGGACATTTGATAACAGCATCTTTAGCCTCCTACTGATCGGATGTGTACTGGGCTCAAGTGTCAGCCTGCCCGTACAGGCTGACAACGGCCTCATCATTATCAAACGTGATGTCCAACCGCGCATGGCAACGCGTGCACCGGTGATGCCCGACCCTAGCCCCACGACCGCCAATGCCAACCCGTCCAAACAAGTCCTCAGGCAAACGAACGAGTTGAGCGACGGCGACTTCGCCAACGTCGCCAGTGGTGCCGGTATCTCCCGCCTGGTCACTCAAGGTACCAACAACCTGGGCGGCAATATCACCAACCAGACCCAGCTTTCCAACCTCCCCGCTGGACGTTCGGGAAACTCGGGCAACGGTATTGCCAACATGGTCAATTCAAATGTCCAGCAAGGCCTGGGTGCTCTGAGAGTTGTAACGGGAGACCGTTGAGATGAATCGTACGCTGCTGATGATCGCCATGTTTTGCAGTGCATCCACCTTTGCCCAATCACCCGTCATCAATAACGCCGACATCGACGGTTCGGGCATGCAGCACCAAGGCAACCTCTCAGTCAACCAGGCGGCGGGCGATCAGCAGCAACAGGCCAACGCCCGGGCCATCGCCATTGGCAACAACGCCAGTGCTACCACACAAATTCGCCAACGGCTGCGTACGCAGGTCGACCCCAGGATCGATGCTCGATCCAGCATTCAAGGCGACTCCTTCAGCCACGGCAACGGTGTACTGGGCGTCAACCAGAGCGCAGGCGCCAGCAACCAGCAAGCCAATGCCCTGCGGATAAGTATCAGTACACAGCCGCAAAGTATCGACGACAGCGTCCTCATGCAGCAGAACGTGACGCTGATCAACAACTCCGATCCAACTGACTCTGCACCAGGCAATCGCCAGGTCGCTACCAGCGATCAGGCCTTCACCGGTAGCCGTGGGGTGATCCAGTTGAATCAGAGCTCCGGGGTGGGAAACCGAATGGCCAACACCCTGAGCGTACGGGTCACGGATTGATCCAAACAGGTAGAAACAACACTTAACCTAAAATAAGTACGGAGAATCACCATGAAACCTTCGATGGCACTCAAGCCTCTGGTTTTCGCAATTGCTGCGGTCATGGCTGTTGCTGTACAAGCGAACGATTGGCGTGACAATGACCACCACCATGGTCATAAACCCCCTCCTCCAACAAAGATCCCTGTCTATGCGACGGCCAATGCGTGGGATAACCAGAGCAGTACCGGCAACCGCATCCGTAACGAGGGGACGGTCAACGAAGCCGAGATGAACAGCTCTGCCACAGGCGCCAGCGGCAACGTCGGCGTCAACGTGGCGGCAGGTAGTGGCAACCAACAAGACAACGCGTCCGCCATCGCCAATGCTGCCTCAAACTCAAGTCAGGATAACAGCTTCGTGTTCGGCACTGCCGAAGCCACCGCCGACGTCACGCAATACAGCAACAACAACAGGGTCAACAACTTCGGCAGCACAGCCTCTGCCGTGATGAACGGATCGGGGAATGGCGGCAGCGGCAATATGGGTATCAACATTGCTGGCGGCGACCTCAACCAACAGAAAAACACCATGGCCATTGCCAACACCAATGCCCCGCTCGGTAACGCAACAGCCACCGCCTCTGCCGATCAACAGGGTCCTGGCCTGGTCGTAAATAACAACGCCGATCGGACAACCCGCCTGGATACGATAACCGTTACCACAACGGCCAGCGGTAGTTCCTCTCGCGACAAGTCTTCCGATTTGAGCGTTAACCAAAGCGCTTCTTCGAGCTTCGATGTGAGTGGTTCCAGGAGCTCTGAGGCGAGTGGCTCCAGAAGCTCCGATGCGAGCGGCTTCAGAAGCTCGGACAGCAGCTCCAGCCGCAGTGCTTCTTTGAGCGCTGCTTTGGATGCGTCTGCGAATGCCACCAGAACGGTTACCTGGAACAATGGCAATGGCGATCGCACCCGCACCAGGACTGTCGACGTATCGGTTGACGCATCGATCGATGCAGATTTCGACGCATCGCGTGAAAGATCGAGCGACTCCTCGTTCGAAAGATCGTTCGATAAGTCGTGGGAGAGATCGTCCGCCTCCTCGTTCGAAAAATCGGGCAGTAAAGAGTCCGAGTCTTCGTACGACAAATCGAAAAGTTACAGCGAGAGCAGCTCTTTTGATTTGAGCAACACCTATTCCTATCAAGTGCTGACTCCAACTGGCTGGGCAAACCCTGTGACCAACACCGCAACCCTGAACGGTTCGGTGAATGGTGGCAGTGGCAACCTGGGCGTCAACGTGGCTGCTGGTGTGGGCAACCAACAAAGCAACTCGTTGGCCATTTCCAACAACTCGTTCTAATGGCTGTCTCTGGAGGCCCCCTTACGGGGGCCTGTTTCAACACAACCAGAAGGCGTTCCACCATGCGCATTATCGCCTTGGCATTTTTGCTTTATGTGGCCAGTGTGAGCGAGGCTGCACAAATGCCGCTTTCCGTCCTGCCGGGTGGCGCGGTGGTGTACAAACCGATCCAGAGCATACGCGAGCGTAAGTTTGCCGACCTGGTGCAGCAGAAAACCGACTTCAGTTGCGGCGCAGCTGCGCTGGCAACCATATTGCGCCAAGCCTATTGGCTGGACGTGAATGAAGAACAGATCATCGAAGGCATGCTGGCACATTCCGATCAAGATCTTGTCCGTGTTCAGGGCTTCTCCATGCTCGACATGAAGCGTTACGTGGAAAGTATCGGCATGCGGGCCCGTGGCTACCGGGTAGCGCCGCAAACGTTGAGCGACATCAGAATTCCGGTTGTAGTGCTTCTGGATATCCGTGGCTACAAACATTTTGTGGTCATGCAAAGAGTCCACAAGGGCTGGGTCTATATCGGAGATCCGGTACTCGGTCATAAGCGCTACAAAGTCGACGACTTTGTAAAAGGCTGGAACGGCATCATCTTTGCCGTCATCGGCCAGGGCTACGACAAAGCCAATGCGTTGCTCGACCCACCGATGCCACTGACCGCCAAGAACCGCATCAACACCTTCACCCCGGTGCGAGACGCAGAATTGATGGATTTCGGATTCATCCAAAGCGACTTCTTCTGATAACAAGGAGCACGACGCTCCGGGAGCATTCAATGAAGACTCCACTCTGGCTGGTCGTGGTTTGCCTGGCCGCCAGCCTCCCGACCCAGGCACAGACGTTCAAACCCATTGAGCTGAAGGATCAGGAATTGGCGACCCTGCGCGGCCGCTATGTCATGCCGGGGCGGATCATCAGTTTCGGTATTGTCATGACCAGCACCTGGCAAAATGCCAACGGTGAAGTAATCGGGGCAACGTCCTCGATGCAAATTCAACAATCGACCATCAAGCCACAGTTCTATGTGTCGATGATCAATGAAAAAGGTAATGGCTCCACGAGTTCGCAAGGCACCGGCATCGTCACGGGTGGCAATGGCCTCAACAGCACCGAAGGCGTCACTCAAGTCGTGCGTGCTGCCGGCGACCATAACAGTGCCTACAACAACGTTCAGATCAACGTCACAAAGGCTAGCCAGGCGCCAGCAACAGAACAACAGGGCCAGGCGCTGGCCGCAGGCTCGACGTTGGTCGGCGCCAATGGCGCGGGCGCGTTGAGCGTTTCCTCGACCGCTACGGGTGTGCAACTGAACATCGTGGCCAACAACAACCAGGGCAGCACCGAACAACGCCTGGCCCAAGGCGGGCTGATGCAGAACACGACTTTGCTCGGCGGTGGTAACCAGGTCAACAACCTCACATCCTTCAATGTCGTGCTGCGTGACAACGTGACAACCGGGTCGCTGAACGGCAACCTCGACCAGCTCAAAGGTCTTCGCACTCAAGGATTCTGATCTACGCTCAGTGTCACCCGATGTAGTCAGAAGGGACGGCTAACCCATGCACCGATCGTTGACGTTCAGAGCTATCGTTTGTTTGAGTAGCCTGGCCCCGGTCCCACTGCTGTATGCAGCACCGGCCCCCCAGGTCGAAGCACTAAAACAAGAACTCATGGAGTTGAAACAGCGTTACGAAGCACAACAGAATGCGCTGATGGTACTCGAGCAGCGCATTCGCCAAGTCGAAGAAACACCTGCGACGCCTGCCCCCAAACGCCTGACCAAATCCCCCGCAGAAACGCCCGGCGGTGGTCAGGCAGTGGCCGCCGGTGCGCCGGGAACCACGGGCAGCTCATACGGCCAGTCGCTCAAGGACGACTCGGAACCTGCGCAAAGCGTTTCCAACCTGTATGACGAAGCCAGCGGCTTCTTCGGTGGCGGCAAGTTCAGCTTCGAAACCGGCCTGACGTACACGCACTACGATACCCGTGCATTGGTACTCAACGGCTTCCTGGCACTGGACTCGATTTTCCTTGGCAACATCAACCTCGACCGTATCAAGGCGGATAACTGGACCCTGGACCTGACCGCCCGCTACAACGTGGCGCAACGCTGGCAGTTCGACATTAACGTCCCCGTGGTGTATCGCGAATCAACGTATTCCTCCGGTGGCTCCGGTGGCGCAAGCCCGGTGACGTCGGACGCAACCGTGACCCGCGATCCGACCATCGGCGATGTGAACGTTGGCGTTGCCTACAAGTTTCTGGATGAGTCGGCCAATCTGCCCGACGCGGTCTTCACGTTGCGCGTCAAGGCGCCGACCGGTGAAGACCCTTACGGCATCAAACTGGTCAATGACCCGAACAACGATAACCTCTCGGTACCCGAGGAGTTGCCTACCGGCAATGGTGTCTGGTCGATCACCCCGGGCCTCTCGCTGGTCAAGAGCTTCGACCCGGCCGTACTGTTCGGCAGCCTGTCCTACACCTACAACATGGAAGACTCTTTCAGCGACATCAGTCCTCAGGTCAACTCCAAGGTGCCCGGGGATGTGAAACTGGGCGATTCCTGGCAGATCGGCGCCGGTATTGCCTTCGCCTTGAACGAGAAGATGAGTATGTCGTTCTCGTTCACTGATCAGTTTGCCAGCAAGAGCAAGATCAAGCCGGACGGTGGCGACTGGCAATCGATTTCCAATAGCGATTACAACTCGGCCAACTTCAACATCGGCATGACCCTGGCCGCAACCGATAACCTGACGATCGTTCCCAACCTGGCCATCGGCCTGACCGACGACTCGCCGGACTTTTCTTTCAGCCTGAAATTCCCGTACTACTTCTGATCCCGCACATACACTTTTGTTGATCCTGTAGGAGCGAGGCTTGCCCGCGAAGAACGCCAGGCGGTTTAACTGAATCACCGCGCTATCGTTCTTCGCCGGCAAACCTCGCTCCGGGTCTGCGATCGCTCAACGCATCTGATGCTTGTGCAACAAACGGTAGAAGGTAGGCCTGGATACCCCTAGCACCTTGGCGGCGTTGCTCAAATTATCGCTATGGCGGTTAAGTACATCGCACAAGGCCTGACGCTCTGCCCGGCACTTGTAATCTTCCAGCGTGCCCATCGGCGCGGCAAGGGCCTGCTGGCTGATCAACCCCAGGTCACGTGCTTCGATCTGCCGTCCTTCGGCCAGAACCAATCCGCGCCGTACCCGGTTGGCTAACTCGCGGACATTGCCCGGCCAGTCGTGCTTGCCCATGGCGATCAGCGCATCTTCACTGAAGCTGCGCGGACGACGACCGGTTTCATGGCTGTAGAAATGGGAAAAGTGATTAGCCAACATCGAGAGATCACCATGGCGTTCGCGTAGCGGCACGGTGATGACTTGCAGAACGTTCAAGCGGTAGTAAAGGTCTTCGCGAAAGCGTTTCTTCTCGATGGCCGCTTCCAGGTCGACGTGCGTTGCCGCCAATACCCGCACATCCACCGGAATAGGCTGGTGGCCCCCTACACGCTCAATGTGTTTTTCCTGCAGGAAGCGCAGCAGATTGGCTTGCAGTTCCAAGGGCAAATCACCGATTTCATCGAGAAACAGCGTTCCGCCGTTAGCCGCCTCGATCCGCCCGACCTTGCGCTGATGAGCGCCGGTAAAGGCGCCCTTCTCGTGGCCAAACAGTTCGGACTGGATCAAGTGTTCGGGGATCGCGCCGCAGTTGATCGCCACGAACGGTTTGCTGTGACGCTGGGATTGTCGATGCAGGGTGCGGGCGACCAACTCCTTGCCGGTCCCGCTTTCGCCGCGAATCAGCACCGGAGATTCGGTGGGTGCCAGTTTGCTCAGCAGTTTGCGCAGTTCGCGAATCGGTTTGCTGTCGCCGAGCAGTTCATGTTCAGGCTGATCGATATGAACCGTGCCCTGGCCGCGCAAGCGTGCCATACCGAACGCTCGGCCCAGGGTGACCTGAACCCGTGAGACATCGAACGGCAGGGTATGGAAGTCAAAAAACCATTCGCAGACGAAGTCTCCGACATTTTGTAATCGCAGGACTTCTTGATTCAGCACTGCAATCCACTCGGTACCACTACGGGTGATCAATTCCTTGACGGCTTCCGGGCGCTCCAGATGAAAGGGCTGCAAACGCAACAGGCCAACATCGCAGGTTCGTTCAGTGGCGTTTTCCAGCGTACAGCTGTCAACATCCCATCCAACGGCGCGTAAACCCGGCAACAAGCGGTGGCAGTCGTCGCAAGGATCCACTACTAAAAGACGTCGTAAGGCAGGCGCTTCGATCATGACTGTTCCTTGACGCCAAATTTAGGAAATATTAGTAAAAACAGTCATTTGGCGGGCTTCGATGTAACACTAGCAAGATTTTGACGCGAGCTTGTATCGATTGCTTATAGGGTTGTTTGCTTATTAGTTATAAGAAGTCAGTTGGTTAGTTGCCTAACGGGTTAAACCTTTCATTCAGCTTTCAGAAGTGGCCTGAATATCGAATCAATCCAAGAAAGTTAACATTTCTTTCGATTGTGTGTGACCTAAACCCCAGTTGCGGACATCAGTACAAGTAACCAGCCGAACGGTAAGCCCAACCGACGGCACATCACTTGTTTGGGCATATAGAGAGAAGATCCCATGAACGCCCCGCTCCGTATCAACGAAGCACTTTTGATTGCCGACCGCGCATTCCAACCCTTTCAATGCGTGGCCTGGGCTCTACAAGACGGTAGCGAACTAAGCCTGGCCATCATTGATCGCACCAACACGCGCATCAGCTGCAAACAAATTCCAAGCAGCGCCTATTCCGATCCAGAGCAACTCGAACACGTGCTGGAAGAAGCCCGTGCCGAGTTGAGCCAGGAAGGTTACACACTGCAATCATGGTCCATGCCGCACTAAGTGTTTTCGCGGATTGCCTTCCGGCAATCCGCTCCCCTCTTCTTCTTAGTTGACGATTTTCTACAGTCAGCTGCGCGACACCACTCTCCTGTTTCAACTTCTAGCCGCCGGATTACTTGGCAGGCTTTTCAGTGGTTCGAAAAGACACTGTTCTGGCACAAAACGCCCCCCCTCCGGCCCATGAAAACAGTTGTGCGCCGAGTCATTCAGGGATTGAATGTTTTGCTCAGGCAGTCACCTTCCGGGCACCCGGATCAGGACGACTGGCAAGGAGATGCATGCATGTCACCCCAGACTGCTTTTGCCTTACCTGCAACCGTGAATGGCGCCGAACGGCTCGATGCGAGTTTCGCTGGCACCGGCAAGACTCAAGTGTATTTTTCCGGCAGTCTCTCCAGCATGGCCAATGACATTGCGATTGACCCTGTCGGCCGGTTGCTGGTGGCGGCAAAAGTCGGTACGCCGGGCGGCCATCGCTTCGGCCTGGCCCGCCTGCTTGCAGATGGTTCGGCGGATCTGGCATTCGGCAAACAAGGCAGCATCAGCGGGCAGTTCGCCCACGGCTTCGAGGCCATGGCCGGCAAGGTGCGGGTGTTGGCCGACGGGCACATTCTGGTGGCCGGCCTGCATTACGAAAATGCTCACCGTACGCTGCCTGCCCTGGCGATGTTCGATCAGCAAGGCTGCCTGGTCCAGGGTTTTGGCGACAATGGATACTGCGTGGTGCGCCTGCCGGGTGATCTTTCCCGGGGCGCTCGCGATGCCTGGTTACCGCGCGGCACGCCGGGCACTGAAGCCTGTGATGTCTGCGTGCAGGACGACGGTCGAATCCTGCTGCTGGCCAATCATCACTTCGACCCGGCCGATCACGCCGGCATGCTGATACGACTCAATGCCGACGGTTCGCTGGACGATAGTTTCAACGGCCGTGGTTTCGTCATGGTCCGGCACCTGTTAATGAACACCTGGCTCTGCAGCTTGATGGTGCAGCGTGATGGTCGGATCCTGGTGAGTGGAACAATCAATGTTCCCGAGGAAGGTCTGCTGGCGCGTTATCACCCGGATGGCCGGCTGGACGACCGCTTCGCCATGGATGGTTTCATGACCTTCAAGGCACGCGAGCACAGCGCTCGGGCCTGCCAGATCGTCCAGCATGAAAACGGTGACTTGCATTGCTTTGGCAGCAGTCGCGACCCGATGCTCTGCCTGTCTCTGAAAGTTCACAGTAATGGCCGGCCGGATATTCATTGCAACGGTGGCCAGCCAAAGCTATTGGGAGTCGGCCGCAGCGACTGCCACTGGACCGCCGCCGGGGTTCAGCCGGACGGGCGAGTGCTGACAGTCGGAGCGACGGTCGGCGAGGTCGAAGCTGATCTCGTTTTTGCCCGATATTTACCCAGTGGGCAGCTGGATCGCAGTTTTGCCAAGGGCATCGGCTGGTGTCGCACACACCTGAGTCGCGGTTCGCATACTGCTACTTCATTGGCCATTCAGGCCAACGGTTGCATTGTCATAGGCGGCTATTCACTGGACGGAAACTGCCGCGCGGTCGTCGCGCGTTATCGGTGTTAGGCCAACGTCATTTTCCACACTTGATCTTCTGTTGTTCTTACGGCAACTTGCGCGCTTCTTAATACAAGGAGTAGCCGATGTCTGGTTCAATGGCCCAGGCCTTCGCGCATAATTTTCTCGGGCACTCACCTCGTTGGTACAAGGCGAGCATTGTCGGCTTCCTGATTCTCAACGCTCTGGTGTTGTGGACGGTCGGTCCGGTAGCGGCCGGCTGGTTATTGGTGCTGGAGTTTATTTTCACCCTGGCCATGGCGCTCAAGTGTTATCCGTTGATGCCCGGCGGGTTGCTACTGGTCGAAGCATTGCTGCTGAAAATGACCACGCCCCAGGCGCTCTATGATGAGCTGGTGCACAACTTCCCGGTGATCTTGCTGCTGATGTTTATGGTGGCAGGCATCTATTTCATGAAAGACCTGCTGCTGTTTCTCTTCTCGCGCTTGTTGTTGGGGGTTCGCTCCAAGGCCCTGCTGGCGTTAATGTTCTGTTTCCTGTCCGCGTTTCTTTCGGCGTTTCTCGATGCGTTGACCGTGACTGCGGTGATTATCAGTGCGGCGGTGGGTTTCTATTCGGTGTATCACCGTGTCGCCTCGGGCGGCGATCCGCGTCAGGACAGCGAAGTCGGCGATGACCGGCACTTGCCCACGCTCCATCACGCCGACCTCGAACAGTTCCGCGCCTTCCTGCGCAGCCTGCTGATGCACGGTGCGGTCGGCACCGCATTGGGCGGTGTGTGCACGCTGGTTGGCGAGCCGCAGAACCTGTTGATCGGCCATGAAATGGGTTGGCATTTCGCCGAATTCTTTTTGAAGGTCGCACCGGTGTCGTTGCCGGTATTGGCAGCGGGTCTGGTGACTTGCGTACTGCTGGAGAAACTGCGCTGGTTCGGCTATGGCACGCTGCTGCCGGACAACGTGCGTACGGTGCTGGCCAACTACGCCGCCGAAGACAACGCCGCACGCACTGCACGTCAGCGCGCTGCGTTGATGGTTCAGGGCGCGGCAGCGCTGATTCTGATTGCCGGCCTCGCGTTTCACGTCGCCGAAGTCGGCTTGATCGGTTTGATGGTGATCGTGCTGATCACCGCATTCACGGGCATTACCGATGAGCATCGCCTTGGCAACGCCTTCAAGGATGCCATGCCGTTCACGGCGCTGCTGGTGGTGTTTTTCGCAGTGGTGGCAGTGATTCAGGATCAGCAACTGTTCACACCGCTGATCCAGTGGGTGCTGGCGCTACCGACAAGTCAACAGCCGGGCATGTTGTTTATTGCCAATGGCTTGCTATCGGCCATTAGCGACAATGTGTTCGTGGCGACCATTTACATCACCGAAGTGAAACAGGCGTTCCTCGCCGGCCACATGAGCCGCGAACAGTTTGAAACCCTGGCGATTGCGATCAATACCGGCACCAACCTGCCGAGCGTGGCGACGCCCAATGGTCAGGCGGCGTTCCTGTTCCTGCTGACCTCGGCGATTGCCCCGCTGATTCGCCTGTCGTACGGGCGGATGGTGTGGATGGCGTTGCCTTATACCGTGGTGATGGGCGTGTTGGGTTGGTATGCGGTGAGTTACTGGCTATAACACCGGCCAAATGTGGGAGCGGGGGGGGGGGGGGGGGGGGGGGGGGGGGGGGGGGGGGGGGGGGGGGGGGGGGGGGGGGGGGGG